>JACMPP010000131.1 GCA_014377445.1 Oligoflexus sp. | reverse complement strand
TTGATGGATGCTTGGCGGTTGATTCCCAATCGTTCTGATAGAGCATCCAGTGCCTGGAGTAGCTCAGGAGTGAAATCGAAGCATTTGGTGATCCGGCGAATGCCCATGGAATCCACTCTTTCGCATCAATACGTCCCGAGCTGAGCATCAATAATTGAAAAATCTAGGCATCCTGCAGAAATATCTCTACGAACCATTCAACCGCAAGCATCCTGCAGAAATATCTCTACGAACCATTCAACCGCAAGCATCACCGCCGAATGAGCTCTACCGGCAAACGCTTCTTTGGAACCTGAATCGGCACCTGCTGAAACTTCTGTGTCTCAACATTCGGCACCGTCCAACGGTAGCGACTCACGATATGATGAAGGATCACCGACAAGATTTTCTCGGCAAAGAATTGACCGATGCAGGTATGGACGCCGCCGCCAAACGGCATAAATGCGTAAGGATGGGTTTTGTGTTCCGCGCGATCCGCATGAAAGCGCAGAGGATCGAATTGCAAAGGCTTCGTCCAATATTCTTCCATGAAATGACTATAGGCCGGACAGGTCGAGATCAACTGACCCGCTTCGAGAAGATAACCTTCGAAGGTAAATGCTTCAAGATTCACCCTTGGAATCAGCTTGAGCGGCGTGTTCTTTCGCAAGGTCTCCTTGATCACTAAATGATGACTTTCTAGACTGTCCGGGAGCTCGCTGACGCTGAGCTTTTTCGCGGTCACCGCTTGGCTTTCCTCATGTAGGATCTCCTGCCACTCGGGATTTAACGCAAGTTCATAAAACAAACTCGCCAAGGTCGAAGCGGTTGTGTCATGCGCCGCCATGATGATGAAAAGCATCTGATCGATAATTTCTTCGTCGCTCAGGATATTGCCGGACTCATCTATACTCTGACAGAGCTGGCCCACCATATCTCCCGTGGGTTCGCTGCGGCGCTTTAAAACGAGGGGCCTCAAAAGCTTTATCAGCTCCCTCCGCGCTCGCAAGGCTCTCTGGTAGGTCTTACCGATCACCGGTGCCTTGATGAAGGCAATTGATCCCGCTACGATCTCCGACAGATAGCGATTGTAGAGCTTGATTTCTTTCGGATCTTCGATGCCGAAGAAAGATCGAATCGCGATGTGGAGCGTCAGTTCCTTAACCAATAGATAGATATCTGGACAATCTTTCGGCCACGCCTTTAGATGCTGGGCGATGATAGGTTCGGCTTGTTCGAGATAAAAATTGATTGCCTGCTGCCGAAACACGGGCATTAAGAGCCGGCGATGCTGCCGGTGATCGGATCCATCACGATTGAGCAGACCGCCCTTGAACAATATGCCGATGCTCTCGTACCAGGCCTGTTGAGCTGAGAATAGTTTTGGATTCTGAACGAGGACGAATTGATTCGCGTCAGCACCGAGCATCATCACAACGCGGCGGATCGGCTTCCAACTATAGATTCGACCGTATCGCTTGACGCGCCAGGCTATGGAACTCTGGACATCGGTATAGAATTCGTAGAGGTCACGCCAGGTAAGTGTTTCAGAAAGTGGGACCGGCTTAGTTGACACCGAACCTGCGCTAGACATACTCATGATGCTCACTCACTTTTGAAAAGTCAGGACAAAATCACAGCGTATCTTATAGTTTCGCATTCGATTGGGCGAGAAAATACTGAATATTGGCGAAAATTTTGGAGGCCAAGGTGATTGGCTTTTCTTGTTTGAGAGCCTATTAGTAGGCACCGCTTTTGTAAGCATGCATCATTAAGAATCTACAAAAAAAACAAGCCCTCATAAAGAAGGCTTGCTGACATGTCACACTAGAACATTGCTTCGATTCAGCTCAACTCAATTACGACCGCCGACTGAGACATTGGCTATACCCGTCAAGGCTCCCGAAACAGCATTGACCACACAGCGGCCTTTGACGCTTGCTGTGTATAATCCCGTCGCGGAGATTGTTCCGCAGCTTGCCGACCAGGTGTAGCTCGCAGGCTGAGAACTCAAGACCAGTCCGTACTGATCGCGTGCACTCGCTGCAAACTGTTGAGTCGCTCCCCGTGCCAGAGACAAGGTTGCAGGCGTGAGATAGATTTTGGAAAGGCTTGCCTGGTAGACGGTCGCGGACGCAGCAGCCGCAACGACCGCTCCCGAGCTAGCTGAGATCTTACAGGTCATAGCGCTAGCAGGTGCTGTAAAGAGGCCTGAGTTTGTGATGCTGCCACAGCTCGCTGTCCACGTAAGGGGGACATTGGCCATAGCCGCCCCAAACTGATCGAGGGCATTCGAAGCAAATTGCTGAGATTTGACAGCTGTGAGAGTTGCCGTGGCAGGAGAAACTGCTGACAGCGTCTGAACGATACGGGTCACAGGAGTGCCCGTTACGGTCCCGGATTCAATGCGCAAGTCCATCGACTCGGGAACTGTTCCGTTAAGTCCTAGAGGCGTGATCGAAATTCCCGTTGCAGGATCGGTGAACGTGCTGCCAATCGCTATCGCTGCATCGGATTTTCCATTGGCCGAGCCCGGTGTTGCATCGATGAGATGGGTGCCGTTACCACTGCTTGCCCAAGGGGCCCAGTGGAGTTCTAAACCGTTCATAAGAAAAGGATTCGATGCGAGGTCTCGACGTAAATCCAACCAGTATTCATGCGAGGCTAAAATTCTCAGAGCAAAGGGCGTTGCACCTGGTGCAGCCAGATCAAAGGCGCTGATGCGGAGAGTTTCGGTCACCCGATTGGTGGTGGACGGAGTAATGGTGATCAGAGAGGATGCAGGAATCCAGCCGAAACGAGATTTCCAGTAAGGATTGAAATGGCCGCCGCTGCTGGACGTTCCCATCGTATCAAAGCTATCGCCGTATTCTTGATTGCTACCAGCACCAACGGACGATCCATCGGATGTGGCCCAGAAGTTGGAATGCCAAGCGCCTAGGTTGTGACCAATTTCGTGGCGAGCGGTACCAACAGCGTTGGTTTTGAGCCAGACGCCCTTCGCTTGAATGTAGCCCATGCCACCGAAGTTGCCAGGGCCACCATTGAAGCGGACTGCATCGAGGTCGAAGTTCGCCGTGTTGTACCCGGCAGTGGTGGCCATGGCTCGTGCATCAGCCAAGAGAGTGTAGGAGCCTGATCCTGAGGCATCCAGCGCAACATACTCGGCCTTGGTCTTAGGCAGAGTGAGTAGAGGCGTTATGGTTGCTACGATTTGCAGTTTGCCGTAGGAGTTGGCTTGTAGAAATTGATTCACACTGGCCAGTGAAGCCGTGGCGTCGGCGACGCTCTGTGGATCGCTTAGATCGTCGCTGTAATTGGCCCTTATGTACAAGACTTTTTTAGTGCCGCTGGTCCAAGTCGCAGGGATAGTCGGTATCGCTGTTCCGGTCGTCGTTCCGCCATCAGAGGATATGACACTGTTGATAAAGGTATCGATGTGACCGCCGCTGCATAAAACTAAGACTTCGCCACCAATCTCAACCGCTCCGCCTTCAGCATCAGCAGTGCTATCGAGTGTCCGGCCTGAGACGGGACAGACTTTCTTTACAGTCTTTTTGCCTTCCGCTTCGATGTCCTCCAATTCCGTCACAGTTAGAATGCGGGCTGGGCGGCGCGTGAGGGCGATCTCGTCGCCGATCTTGATGCCGTTAAAGAGAAAATCTTCCTTGCGACCTTGAGAATTTTCGTCCTTGGGTACGTGCGCGACGAAGGTCTTGTCACCCAGAGTGAGGTGGTGCTGAGTTGGACCGGGCTGGCCGTTCTCATCGACGGTGAGAGCGACATCCATGCGGCCGCGACCCGTTAGCTTCTCTTCAAGGAAAGTTTTTATAGACTCAGGCATATGCTTTTTGAGTTCGTAAGGCAATGCGTGCTCATTAGCGGCCTCAGGATTTTTGCGCATTTCCTCGAGGAGGGAGTTTTTCCGTTTCGCTGCTCGTTCTTTGCCTTCTTTCTCCAGTTTTACTTTTCCTCCAGCATCAGCCTTAGCGTAATCTCCAGCCCAAGCTTCGAAAGCTTTGTCGTTGGGGAGAGCGTCGCGTTTCTTGGAATTTGCTTCATTGGTGGCCGAGCTCGTGTTCGACACCGTTTCGATACCATTACTGCAAGCCGTGGCAGTCAAGGTGAGAGTGAGTCCGAGTGCGAGATTGTAAATTGATTTCATTGTCTGTCTCCTTCAATAAGATCCATTGGATCGGAAGTTCTTATAAAAGCTTTAATTTAAAATGTATGTCTCAAGATTCTAGGGCCTTAAAGGAAGAATTTTTGGAGCGTTTTTTTCGTCTTTTAGACGAGGATGGCAAACTCACCATTCAGTTAGATCGAAGGAGCGC
>JACMPP010000130.1 GCA_014377445.1 Oligoflexus sp. | reverse complement strand
TTGGAGTAGGGTCTTTGCGAGGGACGATGAGCAGTGGCAAGCTCCCGTCTTGCAAGCGGACATGCTCACCACGCTGAACCCTGCTCGAAAAATTGCCTTTTATCAATTATCGTATAATCTCGAGCAAAAGTTGTGGCTGCCGCGATTGGTGGCCATAGCTCAAACATCCGCAGAGGGTGAAAGCAGCCGATCATTGGATCAGGAGGGCCGTGAACCTCTAGAAATTAAATGGCTTATTCCCCAGAAGAAATCGCGCCAAAGGCTGTGGGGCCAGGAAATCTTTGATCCAACGGAGAAAGACCTCGTTCCCGCCTTCCTGAACACGCGTGAGATTGAATCAAATCGATCGCTCTTAGATGCCTACGCACTCGAAAGCCTAAGGTCTAATACTGTGTCTATACGCTATGCCCTGCCTTTTCCAAAGGGGGCTTCAGTCGTGAGTCAAAGCTCGAAGATCGAAGGGAGCCTGACGATAGCCAAAGGACGACTCAATGGATTGGTGCTAGGCATCGAGCACTCACCTCGGCTTGAGGTGAAAGAAGGCCTTGAAACCTATTTTTATACATGGACGCGCATGGAGGCAGGGCGGTCCTTTATGATCGGAGCGCCTTTGACCATCGGCCGCCTTGCCACCTGCTTAAGAGTGGTGCCGAAGGTCGGAGTCTTGAGTCTTGACGCGTATTTCCCAATCGATGCCTCAGATGGTCTTACATTCGCGACGATCAGCCAATTCAGAGTCTCCCGCCAGTTGGAAATTGGTGGCGAAGTTTCCTGGGACTTAGAAGCCTTAAGCTATCGAATGAAAGCGTGGGCTACCACCCATCTTTCTAGACCCGTTCTAGCGGAGAAAAATTCAACCAAAATATTGAACCAACGAGGGGGAGTAGATCTTTCTTATGACCTGCTCCGGACCGGTGATGGATTTCGAGTCGGATTTTTAGGCTTCGGTTATATCGATTGGGTGACCTTGCAAAAGGAGAATGCTCAAGCCTCCTCTCTCACGCAAGCCTCAAGAGATGCTTCTTATAATGTGACATATTTTGGTGCTGGCTTTTCAATGACTTGGTAGTATTAAGACGAGAAGCGAAAGGCAAAAGGCAAATGGTTGCTCCTAGAAATGAATGAGATACAATCATTGCGCGTCAATATGCCGATATAAATCCTTAAGAATACCCAAGAGAAACAGCAAACTCAGCGACCTTTCGGTGACTGGGTTGGAATCGTAATCGGTGACGGGATCTCAAGCCGCTAAAGCTGTCTCGACGATCGCCAGCACGTCCTGCTCACGCTCATGCCCTTCGGATAACTTGCTTCCGACCAGAGCCGCTTGGAGAACTCGTGAGATAGCCCAGGATGCAACAGCGTTGCTGGTCATACCGAAGAGCTTAGCGTTGCTTTTCAACTGGTGATATCCGTGTTTCGACGGCATTGTCGATGCATTTCCTCAGATCAAGCCAGACGTTCTGGGGAAATCGCTTCTCGCTGACATGGTGGTTGACGTATTCCATGCCGCGCTCTTTGAGGTCCTTTTTCGCGCCGTACCATGTTTTGAAGGTACAGCCGCAAACAAGGTACAACGTGAAAGATAAAAAAAGTAAAATGACTCTCATTTCTTTTCCAATTTTTAAAATTTGGAGCAAATTGTTCTCGGCGTGATCGAGACAAATTTTCTAAGCTTCGGAGCATCAGGGTGCTCCAAGCTCTTGCGGAGCCAAGACCGGATACCTGTTGAAAGTATTGCCCTTAACTTCCCAAACACTTAATCAAATATCGCTAGAAGCCCAGATACCTTCTGCTGCAACTACAAACTGAGCGTCCTTTATGCTAAAGGCCGCGACATGATCTCATCAAAACCCGTGCTTGACGAGCTTCGTGCTGAGTTCTATCTTCGCGTTCCATCCATTACGAGGAACGGCTTCATGAAAAAATTCATCCCAACGCTTTCAAGCCTTTTTGTCTTGGCCGCTTTCACTCTTTCGTGCGGATCGCCTTCATCAGCAGCCCATATCAAATCTGCAAATGAGCCTCATCTCTCGACACGAGGTCCTTGGTTTGAAGGTTGGTATGCAAGGGTCACTGACCTCGGCGGCGGACGCTCTCTTGCTGTAATTGCAGCTTCTAATCTTGTCCAAGGACAAGAATATAAAACAGGTGACGCGGTTCCCGGATACATCGGGGTACTTTATAGCGAAGGAAACGGGCAACCGACACGGTCTTGGACGTTTTATCCGCAAAAGACCGCGATCCGGGTCAATGGCCAAGTTGTTACGCAAAATCCTAATATTTTCAATGCCGGAGATCAGGACTTCGAATGGACCGCGGAAGGATACGGTTCGTATAGCTCAAAGGGTCTCAGTATTGATGTGCCTGGTGAATTGAAACTCAACTTTAGCTTCGAAGAGTCTAAGAGCTGGGAACTGAATCAGACGGGCGGCCTTCCGCTGGGGCCAGAAGGTTATCTCGCCGTATTACCGGTTCCGCTGCACTGGTACGTGAGTAGCCTGAGCTCTAAATCCCATTACCATATCGAAACCTTCGGTGATCATGCGATTGATATAGAGGGAGATGGCCTGGCTCATTTGGAGAAGAATTGGGGTAAGGTATTTCCAAAGGCTTGGAACTGGATGCAGGGACTCTCAGTTGCCGACAATGCTCAATTCGTTTTAGGGGGTGGGAAAGTGGGGCTTGGGCCCGTTGAGCTCACGGCCTGGCTTGCAGGATATCGCAGTCCAACGGAAAACTGGACTCTGCGATTCAGTGATCTCGGAACACGCATTGAAACGCAGCAAGATCCCTGCCAAGGCCACTTTCGATTGAAAGCGAGTCGACCTGGCCTTGAAGTCGTAATAGATGCAAAGGCCGATCAAAATACGTTCGGGCCCGTCGCCGTTCCAACCCATGAAGGATTCAAATCGGACTACGGTGCCGAATCTTTTTCGGCCAGACTCGAGGTGAAAACGTATCGCTTTGGCCTGCGAGGCAAATATCTTTCGGACGAGAGGATCTTTCAAAATGCAGCTCTTGAGTTTGGAGCCGAATCCTACTGTCCTCAGCTTTCTCGCTGAGGTCAAAAAAGCGGCCTTCAAGACTCGGCTGGGGACCGGATGGTTGAAAAGTCCAAGTCCGGTTCTGCGTTGGATGCATAAGCGCCCGCTCTACTCACGAAGTTTTGCTAGCCGGCTTATCCAAACCTTTTGATTCATTTTGAGGTCATCAAACTTCAATATCAGGCTTGACAAAACACCAGCGAATCTCTGGACGGGCTTCCTTAAGCCGCTTTTCAAAGAGATTGATCTTGGCGCAGAGGTCTGCGGTCAAAAGATCGGCTTGAAGCTCAAGCTTCATGGCCACCATCACTTCCCCTGGCCCTTGCTGCACGGTAATCAAGTTTAAGAGTTTGTCGATGCAAGGATCGTCTTCAACCATTTTCTGAATATAATTTTCGATCGCTGGATCGGCGCGCTCTCCCACGAGTAGCGATTGGATTTCTATCGCGAGGAAAATCGCGACGGCCACCAAAACCGTACGACCATCAAACTCCCAGCACCATCCCATCGCGGATCCTGGGTGATCCAGGCCAATACGGTGGCCACCATAGCAAAGAACAGACCGAGGTTAGCCGCCGCAAAAAATGAGGCAACTACAGCTTAAGGTCTAGCTGAATTACTTATGAGGGATTCGCCCAAGCGTTCGAGGATGGGAAATTTGCCAGTAGCGAGGCGCCAATCGTATTCAACGTAAGAGTTGCTCATGTTGCGTCCATGAATAGGGCTGATTTTGCTGGTTTTATCGCAGACTCTATTGCCATTTACGACGTTGAACACACCGGCGAAAATCCCACCCCTTATCGAATAACTGGTGTTGACGATTACCCCAGTTATCGTCCCCGGAGTATGGAGAAAGGCGTCGACAACGTTTAGAGAACCTTTGCCTGCATCATTGAAACTGCAAGCGGCTGCGACGGTGTAAAGCGCCTGATAGGCTGCTTGGGTGTACCATTTATACATCTCCTTGAAATCCAATGATGCGATCCCTAATCCCGCGCTTCGATTGGGATCCGTTGTAAAGAATTCGATATTACCAAGATAAATGTTTTTAGCTGCCGCTATACCCAGTCCGTCAAGCTTCGCATCCTTCACCGCAATATCAGCCATTGCAGTGGCTTCGGCCTTCGTATCGGGATAGGGAAAGACGGAATGCGTTGCAATGAGATCACTGGGAATGTAGACGCTTCCGGAAGCATAGAGAGTGCCAACGCCCTGATACGGACCACTGATGATAACGTCGCCTTCAACCATAACGTCGCCGTTAATCTGGATAGGATTTGCAGTCGTCCCAACCAGGACTATATTACCCCGATGAGTCTTTTGTATATTCACTGGCCCTAGTGATCCAAAGCCCTTTAGAGATCCTGAGGCTTTAGCCTTAGCAGCCGTCATATCGATACTAACAAAGCCAGTTGGGACTTCCGGACCTGAATAATCCTCCTTTTTATCGCCCGTTACCTGAACCTTTGCACCCGACTTATTTACCTCCCATTTGCCAGCAACCAACCAGTCGCCCATGATCGTCGCTTCCGACGCTTGGTGGATAGCCGCAACCGTCTTAGTGGAGACGACATCGCCGAGGACTTTTACGTGGCAAAGTCCGCAGCTCAGGTTGTCGACCAGAAGAGCAAAACGTGGGAGCGCTTTGAGCACGGCTTGGTCTTTCACAGACTCGATCACGGTGGGGGAAGGCAGCGTAATCGATTCAGATGGAATCACATTTTCGCTTTTGGTTGTTGTAGCCTCCTGAGCCTTCATCGCGGGGGTACTCCCCCTAAATTTGTTATCGGAACACGAGAGCAAAAGAATGCCACCTAGTATAAGGGATAAGGTTTGAATCATCTTTTTGCTCCATAACATTTATAAAGAAGGAATCAAGCGGGTTATCGGCTGATCCTTACGAATAGTTTACACAAATAAAAAATAATTTTTAAAAGTTAATATGATTATGGTTTTAGAATGGGCGTGATTCGTTTCAGGTCGGCAGTAAGTGTTACTCAAACTCTCCAATTGCCCGTTGTGATTAAACTTTCCTCTAGCTCGAATTTAAAGAAACCCAACTCCTCAAGAATTTATGAGTTTAATCCGATAACTGCTCAGGGTTAGCTTACCTATTTATAGAACATAAAACTTCAAAGACTAAAGGCATATTCTATGGCTAATCTGGGCAGCATTTTGACTCTCACATCTCTTTTGGCCTACAGTCTAGCGTGCTCGGAAGCACCTGCTCGTTATCCAAGCTCAATCGTAAAGTCCAAAACCACCGCAAACGCTGAAGCAGAACAGCAGAGTCATCCGCCTCTATCCAACGAGGACATGAAGAAAAATTTAGAGGATAGAGGCAATCCCGAGCCGACTGCTCCGGCGAAACAAGGCGAGCCGCGAGTCGTTACACCATCACCTCCGATCACAAAGACCGCGGAAGCTATCAACTTAGACGCGCTGAACACCGGTAAGCTCATGAGCCTTTACACTATCCCCGCTGGGAAAAAATTGGGCTGGGGCACATCTTCAGTCAATCGCATCAAGGTCAAAATTGCTGTCGATGAACAAGGAGCAATCTTAGCCCCCAAGCCAAGCGGTGATGAAACGCAGGTTGCGGGCAATAAGGATGAGGCTTTGGATGCGAAATTTCCAGGTATCACAACTCTTCATTCCGTTTTGAAAGTATGCAATGAATCCGGCTCATCTACGATCTTGCATGCGTCGAACGGTGGTCCTGTTAACCACGGCAATCTCAATAGTCCAATAGCTTCTGGTATCTGTGTCCAATACCTCGTAGTCCGCGCCGTTGCCCAAGATGGTGCAACCTACGAACACAACGGCGGCAACAATCCCATGAACTTTATTTACCTTCAGATCGAAAAAATTGGTCCTGATGGCAAGGTTGTTCTTTAAGATCAAGGCTATGACTTGAATAGGGAGACAAAGTCATTTTCTTCCACGCTCTGGAGAGCTCTGCTCCGATATTTTTCGCCGAGGAGTTGGATCAGAGGTTTGACGTTCTTATCATAGGTGCTTCGGGTACTGAAGTTGATTGGAACACTGCCATCGC
>JACMPP010000129.1 GCA_014377445.1 Oligoflexus sp. | reverse complement strand
TGCCTTCGAGGGTAAGCGGCAAGCCAAACGTACCGAAGACCAAGAAGACTCCGCAAAACTATATGAGCAGATCGGCCGACTAAAAGTCGAGAACGACTGGCTCAAAAAAAAATCTGATCAACTATCCAAGCTCTGACCGAAGGCTGCTTGTCGATGCTGACCTGAAATCAATCTCAATCAGGCGTCAGTGCGAGTTGTTAGACGTTTGCCGATCTTCGGTCTACTATGAGCCGGAGATCGCAATGCAGCCCATCCTCACCGATCACGCCCTCATGAATCATCTCGATACTCAATACACAGCAACACCCTTTTATGGCTCTCGGAAAATGGCGAAAGTCATCTCCCTCCAAACGGGAATCGAAATCAATCGCAAGCGGGTTCAGAGGCTCATGCAAGCTATGGCAATCACCGCAATCTACCCGAAGCCAAACACATCGAGACCAAACAGGCAAAATCGTGTCTATCCATACCTACTCACGGGCCTCACAATCACGAGGCCAAACATGGTTTGGGCCACTGATATAACCTACATCCGAGTCCGCCACGGGTTTGTCTATCTTGTGGCTGTACTCGAGTTGCAGATATATAATGACCTCGTGGCTGGGAAGATCAATCAGCAAGAAGCGGTGAATGAAGTGAATGCTTGGATGAAAATAAATACTGGCTCCAGCCCGCAGCAACCCGATCCGCAGCAACCTGCATCACAACCGAAGCCGTTACCTCCGCTAAATCCCGATTTAGCTCCGAGCGTTCAGACGGGGACCACTCACTAGGCCAGGTCTTTGTTTGGTCACCGACTGATATATTTTCGCCTCCTCAGCCAAATCTATGGGCATGTTCCGGCTCGGGTAACGCCCCAAGAAATACCTGCGGACATTATGAGAAGGACCAATTCATGATCTTTCGTAATAGTTCTCGTCCATAAAAATTAATTTTTGTAGGTTCCTCACCTGCAAAATGACTTTTAAGTCTCCTCAATTATCTAAACAAAACATAATCTTATCAATTCGTCTCATTTCTCATACGATGACGGCCGAAGCTAAGTTAATCGTCTCGGGGGTTCAAGTAGTGACAAAGTTCGTATCTTCAAAAGCGAAAAGTTTCCTGCTGGCATTGCTGTTCAGCACGGCCTGTAGTGAGGCCGTGCTGAAGGAAAATTTCATTCCCAAGGACATGACGACTGAACCAAGCAAGGCCTCAGGCACACAGTTGCCTCCAGCAACCGGTGACGAAATCGACAAGCTTCCTGTCGCCATACAGCCCGTGGCTGTGGATGGGGCATTTCTCTATATGAAATGCGCTCAAGAAGTAGCGCCCAGCGCAACGAATTTTGAGGCTCTCGTTGGATGTCGCCTTGAAGACTCTGATGGCAAACGTAAGCCAGCAAGTTCAGTCTACGCGGATTTTGAATTTGGTTGGAAGACAGCGAGCGCGGGCAATCTGCGTGTCGCGCTGAAGAACCTGCAGGCTGATGCCCCTTACGATACAGTTTTTCTATTCCATTCGACAGGATTGTCGACTTTGGAAAATGAGATAAAAGACGTTCAAATTGTTTTCCGAAAGGCCTCGTCTCCGGAACAAATTTCCAAGGCTCTGCCTGAAATTTTGATTCCTGCGAGCCGTGTTACGGACAAGACATCTTTTGATTTTCAAGCTGTTCGTGCCGAGCTTTCGGCGATTGTTACGACTGGAGAGCCGACACCTCCTATTCCTTGATAGCCAGAATGTTTCTAATCAAATTGGGGATCCCATGAACTACATGACTTTGGTTCTTCTGTCCGTGCTAGGCTTAACAGCTTGTTCTGAAGCTCCTCCAGAAAAACTGGAAAGATCTTTGGCAAAGTCTGAGAACTATACTTCGACGACTGCCTCCACGAATACCGAGGAGCAAAAGCCTTCGCCCTCAGAACCGACAACGATTCCCGCGATAGTTGTGTCGCCTGTGGTAAATCCGTCTATAGACGGCAAAACTGTATCTGAAGCCGATATGATTCAGTTCCTTGCCATGGCAGCGTTTCAGGTGGACGGCCTGCCGAATGACAAAAGTGATTTTTACAGTTTTGAACTCAAGATCAAAGCGGATGCTTTGATTACGCATTTTTCCTACAAAATAGCTACGCCCGCCGACTGTAAAGTTGCGAGTGGCTACAAAGTTGAGCCGATTGCGACGGTCGTTAAAATCAACGTCGACCAATTGCCTGACGGCCCCGTTTCCGTCTGTATTCTCCGCTTCCTGGCAGCCGCTAAAATGTGGCAGAAGACAGAGAATGCGACAGCGTATACCTGGCAGAAAATTCCCTTCATTCGCTCGATCAAGAGCCAATTCGTCGAGTATGATAGGTCTTGTCTCAAAAACATTATCACGAAGGCTGAAGTGAATTTCTCAGGGGGCAAAGGCAGCTACACTTGGGTTCGCGATCCTAGGTCTCAGGGCTGCAGCAGCCCTAAGGAGAGTGGGGTGGACAATCTGACGATCACATTCAGTGACAGTAACGAAATCAAGGGTTTTTGGGCCTACAACGGCGAAGAGGCCAGCGGTTGGTATGCCTTTAAATGGAAAACCAAGGAACGCACAAGTTTCGACGGCGTTTATGGTTACGGAGATCCGGGTCTCTCTCCGGTAGGACCATGGAGTTCCTTAGCTCCGTAAAAGCTTCGCGTAAAAACTATTCGGGTTTATCAGATTTTCTTGTAGACCCGAACATAGTCCACCAGCATCTGCCTTAGCCAAATATTTGGATCAACGCCGAAATTCCCTCCGAAATGGCTTCCAACCGCAAAATTAAAGATCACATAGTACGGCTTTTTGAAAGGCCACTGGTTGCCGCTCGTATTCTGATTCCAGTTGGTGAAGATTTTCCTGCCATCCACAAACAGATCGCCTTCCCACCGGGGACTAGCACCACGGGTACGGCAAACATGACTCCTGCGCATCAATCGACTGATTGTTGTCAGTCGTGACAGATCGTCACGCTTAAGATTCTTCAGTAACCAGGCACATAATGATGGTGTTTGCTGAGTTTCATGAGCTGATAGTCGGTAAACCATTCTGTTAAAGTCTGACGTCTGGTGCTCACGGCTTTGACTCCTCCATCGCTTGTTCCGGCGCATTCTTCGGCAGTCGTGACGAGGCCGAGTGCACGGACGACTCCATCCATTCCTCGGTAGACGGCAATTCTTTGAAATGTGATCAGGACGGATTTCACTTCACCAAGCGATCTTCATTTCCGTTTGATTGTAGGGCATGTTTCATCAACATAAAACCATGGTTATGAGTGATTTAACCCACGTAAAACGCGCTTGCATATTATCGTGCATCGATCGGATCCAACTCCTTCCGCAAGGTGATGGGTCTCGCCACCCGACTCTGCACAGAAGCCTCCTCATCCCATCTATACGGACAAAGGAACCCGGTCATCGATCCAAGGAGACAGAAACTGTCGCGTTGCTCGGAAAATAGTCAACATGGACCTCCTCACGTCTTTATTTTACTTTGTCAAAAAGCCTAAATCTCGTGCGGTAGAATAACGTAATTCAAGTCACGTTGTTAAGAAATATCCAAATGATTTAGCCTGTTAGAAAATGTATACGCAAATGACCCGCCCAAAGCGAGTAGATATCGACTTGAGTGTCGGGCGTTTAGGGGCGATGTTTTCTGCGAAGCTTAGCTTAACCCCCAGAATCGACGCCTATTTGGGATGCTATTAGGACGATTTAGGTATAGTGTGTATCGATTCAAGTTCGGCCACTCTCCCGGGGAGCGGAATTTGTCTCAGTTTTTGGATAATACGAACTGGAAGGAGACACGGTGAAGCGTGGGCTAACAGAGCAGGCAAAGCAATTAAAGGCCAAAGCATCTCATACCGTCGTAGAGCAGTTTGAGAAACAATACGATCATTCCATGTCTTTGTTTGACAAAGTCGATCACTCGATGGCTTATCAAACGGCTTTGCTTTACATTAAAGAAACTGAACACAACAGTTCCGAGCCGATTAGCTGTCGAGCCGGTTGTGGCTTCTGCTGTCACCAAACCGTCTTCGTCAGCCCCACCGAATACGAGAATATTAAAGACCATCTCGTGGCGAATGATATCAAACTTGATCAGGCTCATTTGCAGGCCCAGCGCGACGATATTTCGAATGGCGTCTATCATAAGCTCAAAGTATTAGATCGAAGATGCGTTTTTCTCGGCGACAATAGCAGTTGCACGATCTACGAAGCCAGACCCATCATGTGCCGTCGCCATCACGTCTACAGTGAGCCTGAACATTGCGCGAGCGGCAGCACAAGCGAGATGAGATTTGA
Source organism: Oligoflexus sp. (assembly GCA_014377445.1). Taxonomy (GTDB): domain Bacteria; phylum Bdellovibrionota_B; class Oligoflexia; order Oligoflexales; family Oligoflexaceae; genus Oligoflexus. The sequence continues at coordinate 2,735 of JACMPP010000129.1, read as the reverse complement.
TGTGAGTCCGCGCACTGAGGGCCATCTCAGCGCTTATTTCGCTTACTATCAGGCCGCCCCTTTTCAGGATTACCTCCTGGCTACTCCAGAAGTCCTGAAGTAATCAGCTTTGGACGAACGCTGCTAAAGTGTTTGGACGGCTGTGAATTTGACAATTCGACCGTCTTAAAAAAACCAATGCGGATGCAGCGTTTTACGAACCTCGCCAAATTCTATGTGAACTCCCGCATCGTCGACGCCATAGGCCTTAAAACTTGCTTCGACCGGAGCTTCGTCTTTTATAGGTTCAACCGAGACTTCGTTTATCGCAGCGATCTCAGTGAATTGCCCAGGCCTTCTTGATGCTTTTGATGACTTCGTCCGGTTTCGCTTCACCAAGACCCGCTGCATCTGGAGCGAGAGCGTCATCGCCCACGCAGGCTCCGTTTGAATCGTAGAGCCCGGCGCCGTTGAACTCAGGCAGATCTTCCATGTTGCTGCTGGACCGCCGTTTGATGCGTGTCGCTGGAGGGAAGTGAAGTGGATCCTATCGGCTAGATCAATGGATGAGATTTCTCTCATGCTGGGAGTGGATAATTGTCGTGAGTCTTGATAAAGCTAATACTGAAACCGAGGCCGCGTGGACTTTATCGCGGAGTTCGTGGTTTATGAAGTGCCCCACAGATGGGATGTTGGATTAAAGGAGTGCCGGGACTTGCTATACATTATTTTGTTTTTTAGCCTGATCTATGCTGAGTCCATGGCGATCTCGAACGTCTACAGTTTTATCGCAAGTCACAGCAGCGGATTTATGGCTTTTACCTGCATCGGACTTTCGTTCGTCATGATGGCGAGCCTTGGGGCTCGGCTTATTCGTTATCAGAGCCGATCGTTTCTCCGAAATATGAACGCATATAGCCCTGATTCGACTTTACCAAAGCCCAATCCACTCGTGTTTCTTGCGGGCTTTCTCTTTCTGGTGCCGGGCTATGTCAGCGACGTTGCCGCTCTTGTCCTGCTGTTTCCTCCCAGTGCCTGGTTGATCAAGAGAATCTTCGGATACAAGCTGAAGAAATTCACCGAAAGCGGTAACATCAAATTCTACGGCTCATTCGGCGGTCGTCAGAAGCCGAGTTATCAAAACACTCAGGATATGGGTCAACTTTCCTCCGATCCAACCATTATTGATGTCGAAGTATTGCGACCGTGATTTTCTTCAAAGTCGTTTCGAGATGATCGTCCTATAAGCTAAATATTGTCTATAAAAACATCCCGCTTTTTAGCGGGATGTTTTATTAGGAATCCAATATCTCAGTGTTTAACGGTAAGATTACGAAGATAAATCAACATTGGAAACCACCATCGCTGTCAGCGACGAACTCGTTCGTTGCGACTCTCTCGGCAGCTTTCCTGGTAGTTACGTAAATCTTGGCGAACCACGTTCGCGCATCAGCGCTGCGCTTGACTCAGGTGGTCGAGCAGGATCCTAATGATTGCGGGCTATCTTAAATCGGCACTCAGGAAGGCGGATGCAGAAGTTGGGTAGGTAATTGACGGTGGGTTCAAATCGAGTTTTTGTTTCAACCTTTTGATCCCGGTCTCATGGTGCGGCAATTCGCGTGCGTTCAGTCCTGTTTCTGCGTTAACATTTGTTGGTTAAATAATTGCGGGCCTGGCGCAAGGCTCAGCGATATGGTCAAATCCTCGGTATCTTATTCAGTCCCTCGCAGACCCCCGGCCTCGCGAAATTCTCCTCGTTTGTGAATTACGGGCAAGCAAAGGCCTGTAGACCGGCGATTCGATACGAGTGTCGATGCCGTAAGAGCGGAAGGCCTCTTCATTTCTGTTCAGAAAACCCTCGGCAAAATAATATTCTCTAAGCAAGCTAAGATCCCATTCTCCCAGAAAAGCCGCAGCGATAAACAGAGCTTCAATTGTTGCGAACCCACCTTCTGGATCGGCATTGTTTCTCGCGATGCGAGGGTAGGCCGTGACGAATCCTTCGGGGATTCGGGCTTTCACGGGCTCGGGCCCGGGTAATGACTTTAGCAAGGGATCGAGACGCCTCCAGACGCAGTCTATCGCGGCGATGCTTCGAACTTGAATGAGCGAACGATGGAGTTCATGAAGCGACAGGCCATCCGGATGGAGGAGGACTTCCGATTGGAGTGGGTTCACAAAATTCTTACGCAAAATTGTAAAATCAGGCCTATAGGCGAGGGGAAGTATTGTGCAACGATTGGGTGTCTCGCCATGGTCGACGAAAATTTCGTAAGAAAACATATTCGAAATTTCCCGGGTTGAGCACCATCGGGATAAATAAAAAATTTTATCGCGACGGGAACGGAATCGATAATCAAGAGCCTATTCCTGCCATAGGCATCAACAATAATGCAAAAATATAACAATCCTATGGACTTAAAACAAGGTGTTTCTAGGGTGTAAGCCTTGAGGGATAAGGGTTGTGGCCTGGATGGTGCGTAAATTGAAATTCACCCTTTGATCCTGTCTAATTTCGTTTTTGTGCTAAAATCAGCAACTCAGTTATCCCTAGTAAAAGTCCTTGAAGGGGAGCGATAAAATGGTTTCGATTGAAAACACCCGCGTCAGTGAATTTATTCCTCTTCCTGCACCCGTGGACCTAAAAGCCAAGCTCCCGGCGCCTGAGTCTCTCTTGGAGCGTGTAGCGGCCTATCGCAACGAACTGAGAGGGTTGCTTTCCGGCGAAGACAAGCGCCTGCTCTGCATAGTCGGGC
>JACMPP010000128.1 GCA_014377445.1 Oligoflexus sp. | reverse complement strand
CTTCACGCCTTTGTTAAGAGATTGGCGTATAGACCCTGCCGGGCGGCTTTAATCAAGCTATTTGGTGGGGTTTTTCTTTTCACATCGATTATCTTGATCAGATTTGCGGACATTGCCCTCGAATAGCTAGGCGATACTCACTCACAGACCCGCTGGATGCACAAAAATAGCCACGAGCCCAGATATGTTGGCCCCAGTATCGTTTCTTAAGTTCAGGAAACTCTTGTTGAATCTTCAATGATGATCGGCCCTTTAGCAATTGAGCCGTCTTACTGGGAGAAAGCTGAGGAGGACAAGAGACCAACATGTGAATATGGTCCCCGCTCACCGCTCCCTTAATGATTTTATTATCATAGGACATGCAAACTTCACGTAGGATCGATCTCACGCGAATTGCAATGTCACCGCGAAGCACATGATACCGATACTTCGTGATCCAGACAAAATGGTACTTGATATCGTGCACCGTATGAGCGCCCTTTCGATAATCTGACACGACTTATATCCCCTCTTTCATCATTGATGACTAGGGGTTTCATAAAGATACCGAAAAACCGACAGTTATTCCGGCTAAAGCCGAAGGTTTTAGACCTTTAAGATGGAAAATAAATGCCCGGCCTCCTGATTATTTTTTCGCGGCTGGAATAGGCAGCAGGTGCGTGGGATACCACTGCACGCCCCAGTTGATGAGTGCTCTGATCTCGACCAGGTTCGTTTCGGAGCGAGCGTTTTTCAGTTTGAGTTTGCTCTTGTAACAAGACCAGTAAGGCAAAGCATTCGCCTCAGTGCCCTTCTCTTTCCACTTACATGACCCCAGTTTAAAACTATCGATGGTCCAGGGCGCTCCGGCTTTGAGACGTTCACGTTCTTTGTTTAGGTCAGCGGCAAACCAGCTAACGAGTTGTTTGTGGTAGGCTGCGGGGTCTTTGATGCCTTTGACCAGATTGAATGCTTCGGCTGGAAAAAACAGAGTTTGGGGGTCTGTCTCTAAAACTTCGCCATTGAGATTTTTGAGAAGTGCACTGGTATCATAGGGTGTGAGGCTTTCGATAGCTGGCTTCTTTTGGTTTTGTTCAGGAATGCCAGGCGCAAAATCAGCAATCAGGACTAGGGAAAGGATCAGGCTCATAATGGAAGGTCCTCATGATGGTGGCAGAGAAATTCTACTGCAATTTCTTGGACTAGCCTAGCCTCGGGATTGGAATTGACTTTAGGGGGAGGGAGGAGGAAAAGGGGTGAGGGCCAGAGGCCTTAGGATGCCTGTTTCAAGGAAAGGACTGTTTATGCTGACTCTTAAAGTGGATGGAATGAGCTGTGACCACTGCAAAACAACCATCACCAACGCGATCCATGCCGTGGATGCCGAGGCCGGGGTCCAGATCGATCTCAAACATGGTCTTGTCAATGTCCGAAGCCATGCGGCAAGTGATTCGATCAAAGCTGCGATTAAGGATTCTGGATTTGACGTCGTTCAGTCGAACAGCAGTCACTAAATATTAAAAAAGGCCATTGCGGCCCTTCCCCTCACATCATCGAACTCATGACTTCCTGCTCATCATCGATTTCCGGAGTCACACCGGGCTCTTCATCCCTTAGAACCGACGTTCCCTGCATGCCTTCTGTCGCAGCGATCCCGGGACCGCCAAACTCCACGGGGAGCGGCAATTTCTGAATGCGTTTGATCCCGCGCTTGTCGATGACGATACGGTAGTATTCGTATTCACTTCTTGAATCGTCTTCCACCATCGTCTTGATGTGCAGAACTAGATCCAGGTAATAGACTTTTGGCACCTGGCGGACGGTTGCCTGAAGCCGGCTCGTTGACACCGCGAGTTCCTCAAAAGGTAGATCGAGCGGCGCGAGAAAGCTCGTCACGTTGAGACGGAAGAAAGTATAGAGCGCACGAATCTTCCTTTTTAATACACGGATTTTTTCGCCTTGGAGACCCACACGTTTGCGGTAGTGGATGATCGAAAGAGCTTCGGCATTCAAGCGTTCGGGAGCCATTTTCGTGATAAGCGCTGAAATATCTTTGGGCAGATGATCGACGTCGACAAACGCCACCTTTTCTTCATGAAAGCCAATCTCCAGCGATGTGGCGCCTTCTCCGGAAGGGCGGTAGACGATCTTGCTATTGCTGTCCGGAAGGTCCCGGAAAACGCTGCCCTTAAAGTAGCCACGGCCCAGTTCTTTGATGCGGTCTTTCAAGATGTAGGCAAAGGTCAGAGCGGTGATGACGATAAACGTCGAGATACTCAAGGTCTGCATGCTGCCGCTGGAGTAGAAGCCGCTAAGACCGAGAAGGATTTGAGCAAAGGCGGCCCAGAAGCCGGCGATACCGGCCGCGACCATCGCGCCCGCCTGCCTTTGCAGTTTAAAAAGGGACTTGGTTCGTGTGTTGAGATAGAGGGCGGACCACACGCGACGCTTCAGGAAGCCGCGACGGTGCAAATAGGTTTCAAGCTCGATCTCTTCGCTCTTATCGTCGATCCAGAGATAATTGTTCTGACGACTATAAATACGCAAAGCGCGAAGCCGGGCGCGAACGATGCCCCGCCATTCCCTATGCTGGACGCCGCTGTGCAAATCGAAGGACTTTTGGGCCTTGAGCAGAAAGTCGTGAATGTTGTTCAGAACGTATTCATCAACTTCCCGAAGTTCGCTCTTGATCATCGGGAAGGCGATTTCGGCAGCCTGCAAAACCTTTTGCCATTCGAGGAAGATGACGTTCACCTTCTCGAAGCTTTCTTCGATCAACTTCTTCGTCTTGTCCGCTTCGGTATCACCCTCGCCGAACTTGGCCAGACCAGCGACAACCTTTCGGCTCTTGCGGATGATGAAGGTGTAAAACGAACAGGCAAAGATCTGCGCTTCCTGGATGATAAACGTCTGTTCTTCGGGCGATGGGTTATTGCGACTTATATGTTCGCGAATTTTTAGCAGAGGAGATCGCTCAGAATCCTCGACGAAGCCCATGATCTCTTTGAACGTGAGTTTCGGAATCCGAAAGTTCAAAAAGGATTTTACATCCCGGTAGAAATATTCGAGCGGGTACGTGGCCGGCGTGATTTTCATCTGCAACGGGAAAAGAAAGTACGAATCGATCTGGTAGGAATGGGGATAGGCAACTTCTTCATCCTCACCCTTGACCACCATTCGATACTGGAATGAGGCTTCCATTTGCGTGGGATCGAGGATCCGAAGTTCGGTTTTCACCAATTTTTTGAGCGGTACAAACGGCTTGCCCATGTCATTCTCCTAGCAGCAATCCCAAGTATAACACAAGCACCTTAAAGGCTGAATATAGCGCGCTTTTTCCCAGTAAAAATCTGCAGCCGAAAATCTGTCATTTTTGCTGCAGAAGATGGATTTTGCTAGCCTCGCAGAAAACCGCACTCTATAACGTCTGCATTGGTCAAACTTCAGTCAAGGACGTGAATCTATGTTCCGAAAGTCTTATCTACTAAGCTCTTGCCTCATGATGGCAGCATTGACCGCCCCATTGTCGGCGAAAGAATCCGCGGCGAAAACGACTCAAAAAAATGCGACAGCACAGGAAGCCAAAGCCTTCGTTGACCAATACAACAAAGACTATCTTCGTCTTGCCGTCAAAGGCAGCCGCAGTTCTTGGGTGAAAGACAACTTTATCACCGAAGATACTGAGATCATGTCGGCCGACGACCAAACCGAGCTGATGGAATATGCAACCAAGGCCATGCGCGATGCACGACGCTTTGACAACGTCAAAGTCGATGAAGACCTACGCCGCAGCCTCAAACTTATCAAACTGGGCGACCCCGCTCCCCAGGATCGCCCCAGTCTTGAAGAACTGACGACCATCACCAGCAAGATGGGCAGCATCTACGGCAAGAAGAAACTCTGTGATGACTGGGCTAAGAAAAGCAGTTACGACGTAAGCAAAGACGGCTGCCTTGACCTAGAAGAGATGACCGAACTGCTCGCCAACAGCCCAAGCGCTGACGACCAACTCAAAGCCTGGATAGGCTGGCATACTGTAGGTGGCGAACTCAAGCCCCTCTACCAACGCTTCGTTGAGCTGACCAACAAAGGCGCAAAACAAGGTGGTTATAACAACATCGGCGAAAGCTGGCGTTCGGGTTACGACATGACACCCGCTGAGTTTGAGACGGAAATGGAACGTCTCTGGGGTCAAGTCAAACCACTTTACGAAGATCTCCAGTGCTACATGGGCCATAAGCTCGAGTCGATCTACCCGGCGCAAAAGTTGAAAAACGGCCTCTTGCCTGCCCATTTGCTTGGCAACATGTGGGCTCAGGATTGGTCAAACCTATACCCCAAAGTTGAGCCCTTTCATGGGGTCGCAACTCTGGATGTAACCAAAGCACTCGTCGATCAAAAGTACGATGCAATCAAGATGGCTAAACTGGGCGAAAGCTTTTTCACTTCCATCGGCTTCGATCCACTCCCAAAGACCTTCTACGAACGTTCTTTGTTCCTAAAACCAGCGGATCGTGAAGTTGTTTGTCACGCGAGCGCTTGGGATGTTTCCTACAACAACGATGTTCGCATCAAAATGTGTATCCTCCCGAACGAAGACAACCTGATCACAATTCACCATGAATTGGGCCACATCTTTTATTACCAGTCCTACTACAAACTCCCTGTCATCTATCAGCAGGGTGCTAACGATGGCTTCCACGAAGCAATCGGTGATGCCATTGCTTTGAGCGTAAACTCGACTTACCTCAATCAGGTCGGCCTGATCAAAACTCAATCCAAACCGGCTGATCAGGAAAAAGAACTGATCAATCTCCAGATGAAAACAGCTCTAAGCAAAGTTGCTTTCCTTCCTTTCGGCTACCTCATGGACAAATGGCGTTGGGATGTCTTCGCAGGCAAAACAACTCCAGCCGAATACAACAAGAGCTGGTGGGCCCTTCGTGAGAAGTACCAGGGCGTAACAGCTCCCGAAGCCCGTGTAAACGATGGCTTCGACCCAGGCGCGAAATACCACATTCCCGCCAACGTTCCTTATGCACGCTACTTCCTCGCAAACATCCTCCAATTCCAGATGTTCAAAGCGATGTGCGATGCTTCCGGTTACAAAGGCGCTTTGGCAAATTGTAGCCTCTACGGGCAAAAAGCTGCCGGCGCCAAGCTGAAAGCGATGCTCGCTCTCGGCGCTTCCAAACCTTGGCCCCTTGCCCTCAAGCAATTGACCGGCTCTGAAAAAATGGACGCGACAGCGATCCTCGAATATTTCGGCCCTCTGCAAACTTGGTTGAAAGAGCAGAACAAGTCGGGTCAGTGTTCTTGGAAGAGCAAGGGCTGAGATTGAATTTGTGTTGATTTGAATCCTAGAGGCCGGCCTTTTCGAGGGCTGGCCTTTTTAAAAGGAATAGGCTTTAGCGAACAGTTGGCGCGAAGCTCAGGAAGGGATCTTGGCCCATGACAGTACAAACAGAGGCTATGGTTTCAAGCGTGATATTGGCCTCACCTTTGAGGAGTTTTGAAACCGTGGCAGAACTCATTTAGAGACGTCTCTCAAGCTCTAGAGAGTGCCTAATATTTTCTACCCTGCTAGGCGCAGAACCTGCCCCAACTCCGTATCCATATTTTTCCAAAGGAATTTTTTGAAGGCATGCTGATCACTGCTGCCTGACAAAAAATCGGGAAGCGTTGATCTAAGGGCATTTGCGGCTACCAACTCAGATGGTGCTGCATTTACTTTCATAGTCCTGAGCCAGCTACCAAATTTGCGCCATACTGTCGAGCCATGATTCGAGTGCCCACAGATAAGTTCGCTGATGGGAAAAGGCAGAACGAAGGTGGGTGACGGCGTAAACGGACGCCTTCAGGCACTTGGTGACAGCTCCGCTCATTCTGGGCCTGCAAGTGCGGAGAGTTGATTAAACTGTCTTCATAAAACTCTCCTTCGCCTTGTTCAGATGCCGACCTGGATGGAATTTGACCTGCGTTGCATGTTACGATTTTCACCTACAGATCGTCTTGTTATTTCATTCTCAATCATCTTAGCCCTGTCTCGCTAAGTACCTAAATCTGTAGTACTTAGCCACTTTTGTCAGACGTCTTATATAGACTTATAAACGTGTTATTAAATGCACTTGCATTAACGCCCATCGGATTGTATTAAACTCCTTCCTAGCGCCATCCGACCTTTCCCTGGAGCCTTTCTGCATGCGTTTTATTACTCAAATCCTCATTATTTTCATGAGCCTTGGGAGTAGCATTGGCTATTCCCAAACCGCCACCAACAAGTATGCTCAAGAGTGCGCCAGGGCTATTGGTGGCGATATCCCTAAGTTTCGTTGTGACGAAGGGGAAATTATTACGATCAATACAAGCAATACAAGCAATGCAAGCGACACCGAATGTGAGAACCCTGCATACCTAAGCAGTGTAGGTTCCAAGGCCTGTATAAAGAAAAGCCGCTTTCAAAAACTAACGCCTATTAATATTCGGCAGGGTTTCAATTCTAACGATATTGAAATTCGTTTGCTCTGTCGTCACTACGAACTTCCGTCGTCAAATGCTGTCGACACACTCTTCGATGACATAGCGATCATCGCAACAAATATTAAAAACGGTGCAACCTGTTTCTTCCAGTCGGATGTAGGCCCGAACGCGGATCACGACGGAAACAACGTCCTACCACCAAGTGACCCTAACCATAATCTCTTCAAAGGTGGAGCAGGCGGTTGCGTAGGCTGTCACGCGATCCGTCCATTTATTGAAACCCCTTATCTTGCCAGCGTATCGCCCGCTAACAAAATTCGTAATATCATGGACTTTCCAAAAGACAAGTACTGGTTTCCTGGTGAACCTAACCTCGTCATCTACAGAAGTCTTATCCCAGGCCAAGAAACGTGTACCCGCTGTCACAATATTGCTTCGACGAGTTCGACCTCGTATAGCGGTGAAGCATTAGAGATCGCTCATCAGTCGATAGGTTTATCAAATAACCCTAACGTCAATAGAAGCATCCCTTACATGACCAAGTTCGCTCCGTTCGATGTGGCTCGCGCTGCGCTTACAGCTCACGAGTCTTGTTATACAACGGGCTCGAACTGTACAATCCAAGACATCTCAAATCCTGCACGTCTGCAGTTTGAACGAGACCATAGCGTTCCAACTCCTTCGACTACCGGCTCGTGTGGACCGAACCAAACCTGGAATCCAAGTGAAGGACGTTGTGTTGATAACAGCCCAAATCCGGGATCGGGTTCGAAAATCGACGTCAACAAAGTTTACACCTTTGTTGCAAGCCACTCAGGCAAGTGTCTCGACGCTCGCGGTGGCAGCCCAGAGAACGGCACTGTGTACCAACAATTCGACTGTAACGGACAAATTGACCAATCGTTCCGTTTCGTAAACGTCAAAGACGACGAATACGAAATTCGGGCGGTCAACGGCGGTCGTTGTGTGAGCTCAGCCGGTGGTAAAACAGAAAACGGTAACCCCATGATCCTCTGGGATTGCGGCGGCGGTTCTGATCAACATGTACGTCTTCTGCCTGCCAAGAGCGGTGCCTATAAAGTGCGTTTCTCTAACAGCGGCAAATGCATGGACATTCAGGGCGACAGCAGCAGCGAAAATGGCAAGGACGTTCACCAGTGGGATTGTGGAGAAAACGCTGACCAAGCTTGGTTCCTTCGCGTAGCGGGAGGGGCAGCAAGCACTCCTCCGCCGAGCTCTGACAAACCATTCGATGGAAAGATGTTTACCCTTGTGGCAAGCCACTCAAATAAATGTCTCGACGCTCGCGGCGGAAGCCCAGAGAACGGCACAGTGTACCAACAGTTCGAATGCAATGGAGAAATTGACCAAAAGTTTCGCCTCATAAACGTGAAAGACGACGAATACGAACTTCGCGCAGTAAACGGCGGCCGTTGTGTAAGTTCAGCTGGTGGTAAAACAGAAAACGGCAACCCCATGATCCTTTGGGATTGCGGCGGCGGTCCTGATCAACATGTACGTCTTCTCCCTGCCAAGAACGGGGCCTATAAAGTCCGTTTCTCTAATAGCGGCAAATGCATGGACATTCAGGGTGAAAGCAGCAGCGAAAACGGCAAGGACGTTCACCAGTGGGATTGCGGAGACAACGCCGACCAAGCCTGGTTCCTTCGCGAAACCTGGTAAATTTTAGGACCTTTCTTGAAACGAAAAACCTCCTGTCGGCGACAGGAGGTTTTTCGTTTTGCATTGAATTCGCAAACCTGAGGCATCGGATCTCGATACGAACTACTGTTCCGGCAAACCTAGCCGACTCAGCTCAGCATCGAAGGTAAACTTGCGCAGGTGGCAATGCAGTCATCGAGAGGGCAAGTTATGAAAGTAGAGAGCTTAGATCAGCTTGAAAAGGCCTATGTTGCTTGGCGTAAGCGCAAGCGTCACGTCCGCGAAGCCGTTCCTGACGAATTGATCGACAGAACCCACCATGCCGCAGTCCATTTTGGTGGAACAGCCGTTTCCAGAGCAATCAAGATCGACTGGCAGCGATTATCGAAAAAAAGACCCATAAAAACGCCTGCAATCCCCTCTTTCTCACGTCTAGAACTTCCTCCCTTGCCGTCACTGGATCGTCCTCTCGCTGAACTTGAAACTCCTGCGGGCATGAAACTCCGCATTTATTCG
>JACMPP010000127.1 GCA_014377445.1 Oligoflexus sp. | reverse complement strand
TGCAAAGCGGTTTTTGATAAGAGTTTGAAGTTCGTCGATGGGGTGGACATTGGAAGCAAGTCTCATAAAATCCTCCGTTTTTGATGACAGGGATGAGCTTGCATTAAGTTAGAGCTTGGAAACAACAGATGCAGAAAGAGGACCTACACCGTAAGGTCGTGCCAGTTCAAGTCTGGCCGGGAGAACCGCTTCAAAAAGCTCTTCTAACTTTTGGTTCGAGGGGCTTTTTGAATGCAGACGACTGGACCGTAGAAGCAAACGCCTTAATTACCTGATAGTCAATGCCCCCTGAAACCGAAGACTCTTTATCCGATCATCAATGAGATCATTGATGCGAGGAATTATCTTTATTCCGCGATCCCTTTCTAAAGTCTCCTTTGCAACTTTATCTTTATTTTCTCGAATAAACTCGCTCATGTTGAAGAGGCGTTTCTGAAAAGTCCCTCTTTTCACTGCAATTTCGTCTTCTAGCAAAAATATTTGATTCTTACCAATTTTAGAAAATTCATTCCTGTCACCGATGCGAAATGAAAATTGCTTCGTGAGCTTCGGATAGATTGCTGTGCAAATGAGATCGTAGAGGGGCGATAGCTCACTGGTAACACCCCTCATTAGAAGCGAGATGTTTTTAGAATGGCTATCATTATTGCCTATGATGAGATTAAAACATATCCAATCGAGGTAAAGATTTATATTTTTCAACCGGGACCTTGCTGGAGTTTGGGTCAAGATTAATCCGTAATTATCTTTTAAACTTGGGCCACCCTTATCCTCGTATTTTTGTTCGCTCGGTATACCTTGAGCCTGACAGAAGTCTTGCTGATGAAGCCTTTTCACAACGCCTTCCGAACTTATCTCTCGGTCGTAGCGATCGATAATAAAAAGTGGATGACGACGTCCGATCATATCGCAGCGTGGCACGGGCAGTCCCACCGCGCGCGCGAGCTCCATGCAGTAATATTCGTTGACGACGGATTCCCTTACTCCAGATCTCCATATTGGAGCTTTTATGATGTGCGTCGTTGGAGTCGTGCCCTGTGGGATGAAGAGCTTTCCATCCTTGTAAATAGCAGGAAACTTATCTTGGGCACCAGCCAGGGAAAGATAACCATGATCCATATCAACCAGTACTTCAGCAACAGATTGATGTTGGTCAATTGCTGCATCGATCTTTTCAAGGTCGATCTCTTCACCGATCCCAAGAGATCGCGAGGCCGCATTGTTATGGGCTTCAGGAGTAATGATCAACGCACCGGCGCAATCTTTGCCGAATTTTTTGAGAAAGTCGAAGGTACTCGCAATTTTTTCATGTCGCTCAAGAGTTCTGCGAACTTCACCCTCCGGCAGGAGATTCTCGAAAAATGCCAGTGTCGGCTTATTGCTATAAGCCTCTGTTGAAAGTGGTAATGCGAGACTGATGGGGAAGGCTCGTGAATGGAAGACCCAGTCTTCATCGTAGGCGAAGGAATAGATCAGATCGTGGTTTCTCGTCAATGTTCCAACCAGCAGGTTATCGTAAAATACGTTTAGTTTTTGCATCAATCCTCCAGTTCCAAGCTAAGCTTAAAGCCTAAAAAAGCTGAAAGCTTGAAAAGAGTAGAAACCCTTACATCGGACTGGGCAGTCTCTATTTTTGTCATAACGTTTTTGGCAATCTTGCAGTATGCAGCCAAATCTTTTTGACTTAATCCCAATTGTTTGCGACGCCTTTTGATAGCTTCACCAAGCTGCATTTGGTTGTTTATATTGACTAATTCCATGCAATCCCCTTTAAAAGTGATTCCATCAAAAGATGGTTTCGCAATTTCAATATTCCCCTTAACGAGGGAAAAATAAGATTTTATCTGGGGATATTGATATAATCCCTTCATAAGGGGATTATAATTCAAATGGAATACAAAAAGCAAGAAATCCCTCTGTAGAGGGATGTCAAGTTAAATTTCGGCAGTAAATTACCGATCCCTTTCTAGGAAAAGTGAGATATTAATTTTCTGCGCACGCAACCGATGAGAAATCATTCTGATTGCTATCCTCCGCACGCCAGGAATAACTAACAAAAGTTACAATCCGGAGGTATCGGTAGACACACAAGACTTAAAATCGTGGCGACCGTAAGGTCGTGCCAGTTCAAGTCTGGCCGAGAGAACCGCTTCAAATGGCCCTTCGAACTTTTGGTTCGAGGGGCTTTTTGTTTTACTTGCGGCCTTGAATCGCTGCAAGATTTTTGCCCTGGGGTTTATGGGGTAGGCCTGCCCCTGCGTAACGTCCCTATCTGACTTTCACAGTATGTTCGAAGTCTATTTTCCAAAGCCGTTACAGCACCAAACATCGCGAAAGGTTCATAGAACGTTTCGAGGTTCGCTTCGACTTCGTCTGTAAAGTCATCAAGTATTGCCCTGTTGAGTCCCAGTTTGATTGCCAAGGCTTGAAAATGTTTTCTCTCAATATTGTTCCTCCGTCCTTCGATGGTCAACGCAAGTTGATCAACATCTTTCTCTGAGAACATCAGTACAGGCAGTAAATCGTAAAAGGGAGCCAACTTATAAGCAACTTTGTCATTTTCTATTTCATGAACGAATGAAAAGTTCTTGAGATGGCCGTCTGCATTACCAATGATAAAATTCAAAAGCGTAAGCTTGTAGAATCTTTCCAGATCGATTTTTCTTTGCTCCGAGTTTGCAATCTTCTTAATCAGGCCTGCAATCTTTTCATGAGACCCATTATACTTGTTGCGCACCGAAAGTGCCTGAGCAGCATCTTCTGTATGTATCTTCGTTGCCTTTGCGCGATCGAACCTCTTGGAAATAATGGCCGGCTGGGAACCGTTTAGATAAACGAGTGCCGTTTCAGCCACGTAAAGTTCAAGCAGTTCCGCAAAATGCATGGCAGCTAGTTCTGCCAGACTTGAGTCCTTGTAGGAAATTCCGTCCTGAGGTCTGTCAAAGGCGGGTTCAGGCTTGACAATAAAGTTCATGTCCGCCAGCGCTTGGTGTCGACCCCGCAAAAAAGCGGAGAATTTAGGCTGCACTCCGGTTAAGCTTTCGTGCCTCTTAAGCTGCTCTTGAGCAACGACGGCTAATTTTTCCACTGATATGTTCAGATAGGGCGCTTTGGTATTTCCAAAAAATTTTAATGAGCATTCTTCGTGGTAATTGCCATTAAATCCTCTGGCGGGTAAGAGTTCATGACATCTCAAGCAGTTGTTCCACGCAGGATAGCTTAGAGCCCGGTTTTGGAGCTCGAAGAGAGATTCAGAGTCGTTATTTCTCGCGAGCTGTCGAATCTCTTGATGCGCGGCTTCGATACTTAAAGTCTCCATCGATTGAATCTCATATATTTCGACTGCCCCCAGATTCTCCTGACAAAGGGTTGCGAGTTTCTCAAGAGGAGTATTCATGGGCAGCCTAGACGTTTCGGCGATTTGGTTTAACCATCCTTCAGGGAGGAGGTGCATGAAATAAGGAGGGAGTTCGCCAGCAAAAAAATGATCCCAACTTTTCAGTTCTAGTGGATAGGAGAGTGAGATCGGCAAAGCCTGCTTGAAATTGAGATATTCTGGAAAATAAGAGAAGCTGTAGGCTCTCTCGAGTGCCTTCAATGTCCCAACCGGTATATGATTTAGAGCAACAAGCACTTGGCTTTGTATTGAGCTCATTGAATCTCCTTCTCCTGCAAGGTAATGGTCAGGTTGATTGCATCAAGATAAGCCTGCAATGTGCCCAGTCTCACCCCCGGATCTCCTTTCTCAACCTTGGATATCGTCGCAACCTGAAGATGACAGAGTTCTGCCATCGCCTTTTGGGTCAACCCAAGCCGAACCCGTATGGCCTGTAAGTTTGCTCCCAGGAGTGCGAGGGTCGTGAGATGTTGGAGTGGACTTTGTAATAGGACTCCCTTAGAGCTCCTTTGGCGCGGCAATAAGGCTTTAGATAGCTTTTTGGCTTTTGGTATCTGCTTTTTTTGCATACGATTTCCAGCATTAACATACTCTACAACATAGTTTAGATGAAAACCCAGGCGCTCATTTAATTAAACTATGCTTTAGCATAGTTTCATTATTAAACCTGCCCACGTCCCATCTTAGACTATACTATAGCATAGTTTAAGTTGACAAACCTAAGAAAATCAAATCTAAACTATGCTTCTGCATAGCTTAATCAGTGACTGGGACACAATCAAAGCTCGACTGCTGTAAAACGAACTTTGATTCATTTGCCCAAGAACCGACGCTGCTCAATCTGACGGCGACTAAGACCGGCGTTAATGGAACCACTTACTATGCTTGCGTGCGCGCTGTCGATAAAGCCGGCAATCTGTCGGCCTGGATTTCATCGGCTACGCCGGTAACTGTAGAAACTTCCGCAGCTGTGATAAGCAGCGTAACAAGCGACGGATACCAACGCCGTTTATAGTTCGGGCACAGGCACCAATACCTTGATCTTTATCTATACGGTTCAACCGGGAGATAGGGCCGCTGATCTTAACTATGTATCGACTGGCTCCTTGAGCCTCGGTGCGACCGGAGCCTTGAAAGCCGTGTCAGGAGTTGGCGTCTCCCTTACTCTGCCGGGTTTGGTCGATGCAGGCACGCTGGGCACGCTGAAGGATTTTAAGATTGATACGACCACTCCCGCCGCTCCAGCCTCAGGGGGATTTACCTCTCCTCTCAGCACTTCGGCAAATATTGTGATGAGCTGGGCGAATAGCACCGATACTCCCAACAATTTCCGCTACCATAACGTTAAACTCTGCGCTGCTAATGATTGCTCGACTTCTTGTATAGGCCTCACCACCGATCTCGCTTCGCCGGTAACGCCCGCGGGGATTAACGGATCGACTTATTACGGCTGTGTTCAGGGTGAGGATCTCGCAGGCAATGTAACGGCTTGGGTGCCTTCCGTTGGAACAGTCAAGCCGACCATCGAAAGCTTCCTGTCGAAGCGAGGTCTGAGCATCGCCAGTTAGAAACTACCTTTGATCCCGTACATTGTCGTAAAAGGTTTTCCCGGTCTCGCTCCAAACGGGCGGTAGGAGACTATCGTTTTTTCTTTCAACACGTTGTCAGCATTAATATAGAGCTGCCAGTTATCAAGAACATGGTAGCGGAGAGATGCATCGAGATAATAAGCAGCCGGGATATCGGCCCGATCGGCAGCCACGGCCTGATCGTAAGATTTGCCCTTCCAATTCCAAAGAAGATTGGCGTCAAAGCGTTCGTATTCTACCCCTGTCCCGACGGTGGCTTGATTCTTGGAAATATACGGGAGAGGATCTCCTTTTTGCACCTGACCTACGCCCCAATCTGCAAGCGCCGAGGTAAATTCCGCTTCGAAACTGGCGCGCGTGAGCGTGTATTGGAGATTCAGCGGAACCTTAATCTTTGCGATAGAGAACTTATAGTTGAGATTGGCTTCGAGGCCATAGACTTTCGCTTTACCCCCGTTGAATACCTTATCCACGTCTGCCGCTGCACAGCCTTCCGAAAAGCTACAAGCACCCTGAATATTCTTATAATCGTTCCAAAAGCCTATAATATTCGCGTCTGATTTCAAATGGGTCCAACGAAAACCGCTCTCGTAGTTGATACTTTCTTCTGGATGTTCGCCGGTGCCGTCATCTCCTGCCGAGAGACCGATGCCGCGGTAGGCACCCGCAAGCCAAGCTATCTGTGGGGTAATCCGATAGAACGCACCGATACCAGGCATACTTGCTCGTTGTTTCGACTGGCTCTTGGCAAAGGGTGCGTTGAGGTTTTCATTGTCATACTCAACCCATTCCTGCCGAATGCCCGCGCTTAAACTCCAATCGCTTATAGTGACTGTATCCCAGACAAAAGCTGCAATTGATTGTGACGAGTTACGGTTTTGGGTTGAAGTCATAGTGGGGGCACCTGATTCAACCATGATCGAATGAAGCATATTATAGGAATCAAGAGTGTGGTCGCGTCGGATACCATCTTCATGATAACGAAGGCCCCAATCCATTTCATTGACGAAATGTTCTGACAATTTCAGCGTGTGCTTTCCTTGCCAATCGAGTCCGCGACTGTAGAAACTCCTATGGTTGTTCCCCACTTCGAGAACGTCTGTTGTGCCGAGGCTGTCGTCTTCGCCTTTGATCACTTCATAGGCATGTTGGTTGGCTCCCACTGGCTCCAGTAGAACGGAACGAACATCCACAGTGTGATCAGTGAATCCATTGAGCTTCGACCAGCGACGGTCAAAGCGATTCTGGTAAGCCGTGATGGTCTGAATAGTATTGTCATCCTTGATCTGATATTTGAGAGCCAGAGTTCCGTGTTTGTTTTTCATGTTGTCGCGTTGTGAGGCAGCATATCGTTGGTAAGCATCCTGATCAAAGTCGCTGCGGCTGATCCCGAGATAAGTTTCGGCTGAGTATTCAGTCGACCATCCGTATTTGAGTTCGAATGACTGGTTCGCCGTGATTTCATAGCGGAGCTTGCCCATGAAATCCTGCTTGTGGAAGCCTGTCTTTCCACCGCTGTTTAGTGACTTGAAACCCTCCGTCCCTATATCGGACACAAGGAGGAGCCATCCCCAATCTCCTTGGGAACCACCGTTGCTGAGAATCGCCTTCTTAAAACCGTAGCTACCGGCTGCGATATCGATGGTTGAAAGCAAAGAAACAAGCGGAATAGAGCGGGTGATCATATTGATCGATCCACCGATGGTCTGTGGACCGGAGCGCACTGCGGAGGAACCTTTATTGACTTCGATACCATCCATGAGATTCATGTTAGGAACGTAGTACGCGGCCGGAGCCGCATAGGGAGCGGGTCCCGATGGAATACCATCTTCCATGATCAGAATTTTGCGGCTTCTGTGGGGATGGGCTCCGCGCATACCGATGTTCGGTCGCAAGCCATAACCATCCTCTTCCTGGATCTGTATCCCAGAAACCGTCTTCAACAGTCGATTGAGATCAGTCGGTTTAAATACATCGAGTTGTTCGGCATCAATGACCGTTGACGAGCTGGGTTCAATGGAGAACCGCTTCCCTATTACTTCGATCTTTTCCGCTTCTTCTGCAAGAACAGGGAGACAGGTAATACCTGTGAGTAGGATAATGAATTTTTTCAATTTGAATCGTTCCTATGATTTTTTTCTTTCCACACAGACTTGAGATCGCGGAAAGGCTGGAAGTATAAAGTGAATAGTTTCTGTTTGGGATCTGACAGTGGAGACCCCGGCAGCCCGAACTGGAGGGGAGCGGTCACGGTCCGCGGATCAAAGTGAGTGCCAAACATTCGATCCCAGATAGCCAGACAGACACCAAAATTCTTATCGTAATGTTGTTCTTCGATGCTGTGGTGAACCTGGTGAGCTGCGGGACTAATTAGATATTTTTCAAAAGGTCCGAAATGGATCCAGACGTGAGAATGTCTGAGGTTGGCACCCAGCATATTGAAAGTAAAACCGAGAATTTCGGTGCCCAGAATATCCCAGGTCGTCACATTTGTTCCCAGCAAGAAGAAGAACATTCCCGTGATGAGTCCATAGCTAATCGCGCTTCGAATTCGCGCTGTAATAATTTCGACGGGATGAGTACGAAGCAACGTGAGAGGCGTCAGAACCAAGGCCGAATGATGAGTCTGATGGAAGACCCAAAAGAGTGGCCAACGATGCTGGAGGTAGTGGAGAAAAAATCGTGCGAAATCGTCCGCCAGGAAGAGAGATACGCTGAAGGCGACTGAGATCGACCCAATAGGGATCTGAAAGCGTGGTTTACCGTCGAATGCATAAGTGAGAGCCAGCGAAACAACCGCGGCAATTGCCACCGACGAAAAGAGGGATGCGGGCAAGAGGAAGATGCGCAAGAGAGTGTTTGTGACAACGATCTTCATGTCGGCGCGTGATGAAGCGTGAAACCAAATTTTTCGCGAGATTAAAGTCTTGAACCGATCAAACTTATCTCGTCCAGGGATTATAAATAGCAAAAAAAATGCACCGACAATATTACCCCAAAACAAACGTTTGGAAGGGTCAAATATCATAAGGTCGGCATCAGTAATATGACTAATACTCTCAACAAAAGACACTTTGGCTAAATCCTTAAAATTACTCGAGCGAGATCGGAATGATCTCGCTCGAAGGATAAGGTTTGGACTTTTTAAAAAGGACTTAACCTATTATTTTTTCAAATCGATGACGACAATAGCTGCATCGTCGTTGCCAGGATTCGTGCCAACGCCTTTTATCCCAGCCAAAACTGCTTTGTCACCAGCAGGTGAAATCGCAACGCCCCAAAAAAAGTCGCTCGCTCCGCCGAGGTCGAAGAGTTGCTGACCTTTTTCGCCAAACGATTCGTCAGCCGAACCATCAGCATTCAACATGAGAGCCAAACCGTCAACGTTAGCCGAACTGTAACGTCCGCCACCAACCAGAAGGTGCCGACCATCTGGGAGAGAAGCCATGTTGCGGCCATTGTCGTTGAATCCATCAACGTCGGAACGCACAAAACCGTTAGTGCCGTAAGTTGTATCCAAAACGCCTTTAGCGTTGACACGAAGAGAAACAACATCGAGGTTGTCTGTTTCGCTACTTTTGCCATAGCCAACCGTGACAAGAGAATCGTTCTGAAGAACGGCAGAGTAGATTTCTGTCGAGCCTGCGAGTGCAGGTGTTGTGAACGCGCCTTTGTCACCGTATGTTGTGTCAAGCAAACCGTTTGGATCAAGTTTGAAGATAATGGGAAAGGTAATAGACCCACGTCGGCTGTAGCCCGTTCCGAAAACTTCACCGGTAGGGAGCACAACGGGCGTCTTCGCCGATGCACCGAGATTATCACGGTCGAAGGTAAACGTTCCGTTTGTACCGTAAGTCGTGTCGAGAGCACCGTTCGCATCGAGACGCGCTATTACAAAATCGCTATCGAGACCATCTACGCGTTTCTGGAGCCCTTCGACAATGAGGCGTCCACTTGGATCAAGGGCGAGTCCACCGAATCCATCAGCGGTATAAGCTGTTCCGTTTTCGACGCCCGCGCCGAAATCGAGAACCGAGACACCGACTGTGCCCCAAGTTGAATCGAGGGTTCCGTTAACTGGATTGACTCGAATGACATAAACATCGCGATCACGAATGTCTGTTGCGCCTGCGTGTTCGATAGTTCCACCGACTAGAACGCGCCCTTCGCTGTCAACTACTACCGCACGAGCGGATTCGCCATCAGCGCCTACAGCTAGATTGAAAATTGCATAACCGCCAACGCCGAAAGTGACATCAAGTTGGCCGTCGTTCAAATATTTAGCGACGAGAGTCTTTTGATCATCAGTTTTTAAAATACCGTCCGCAACGCTACCGACTGCGTAGAAGTTGCCCTGAGCATCAAACGAAACGCTGTAAAAGCGATCGTGGCCGCTAGTCGATGCTGCAAAGATCGTTTGAGATGCCGCCTTGGCATGACTCGAAAGAACAAGAATAAGGGATACGCCAGCGAGAGCAGAGCTTCTACTGAACGAGCGGGTAAAAATACTAAGCATTATTTTTGCTCCATTTAAGTTGACCAGGGACGATATCGTCAGACAATGAAAATCATTATCATTATTGGATTATAGCTAAACAAGTTTGGAGTCAAGAACTTTGCTTAAAAAAAGACAAGGGATCTTGGTTAAGTAACAGCTTTCTGCAACACTCTCAGGAATCCCTTCAACCGAAAAAGAGCCTTGATCATTCGCAAAGTTTAATGAAAAAATACTAGTCTATGATAATGATTATAATGATCAAGTATTGAGAGGAAACCCCATGTACATACCTGCCTTGTTGGCATTCTTCGTTTTTCTCTGCGTCGCATGCAACGGTTCGAGTGGCTCCAGTTTTTCCCCTGTTGCACCAGCACCCACGGTCACGAATCCGGGTTCTGGCGGGGATACTGCAGGCAATACAACTGATCCTGCGCCTAGCCCGAGTCCAGCTCTTGAAAGCGATGAGCCGAAAGCGAGCACTCTCACATTCCCACTCGGCTTGACGATCAGCAGAGCCGACTACCTTCGTAAGATTGGCAGCGACTTCGCTAAACGGGCCGCAAGTTTTCAATCTGCAGTCACCGCACTCAATGCATCGACTCAGGCCTATTGCTCCGCGCCAACAACGGAATCAAAAATTGAAGCGCAGAATCAATGGCGGCAGGTGATGACACTTTGGCAATACTTTGAAGTTCTTCAGATTGGTCCAGTCGGGGAGAACGCGAAAACACTTAAGTACAGCATCTATGCCTGGCCCGATGCTGCGAACCTCTGCAAGGTCGATGAAGAGGCTTTGAAAGCGAGCAAATCATCGACCTATAAACTTCCGCCCAACAACAACCGTAAGGGTCTCCAGGCTATCGAATACCTACTCTTCGAGGATAGCCTTTTAAGCCGCTGTGCTGCAGGCACTGCGGTCGCAACTGAATGGAATGCCCAAACCATTGAAGTGAGGAACAGCACACGCTGCGCTTACCTGAAGCCCCTCACGGCTGAAATCGTCAATCAAAGTAACGTCCTGGTAAGTAAGACTGGTACCGAAGGCGATAACTTCATCGGTCGCGTTTTAGGCAATGCCGCTGCGGAGCAGGATCTTATTCAAGCAATCTATCAAGCCCTCTTCTTCGTCGATCTCGAAGTGAAAAATCAAAAAATCTCGGCTCCGGCTGGCCTTGGCATTGCGTATTGCGCAAACTCTCCTTTGCCTTGCCCGGAAAAAGCTGAATTTGAATTCTCTGATTTCTCACTCAAGGCACTCGACGTCAACTTTACAACTTTCTCCGACATCATATTTGGATCAGCTACAGGGGGTCGCCAGGGTGGGCTCTCCGCACTCCTTCGTGCCAGTGGAGAAAGCGCAGCAGCCGAGCGCTCCGAAGCGACGGCGGCGAAGATCGGAGCCTTGGTTGAAAGTCACGATGGTTTAAACCTGAATGGATTGATCGTGGCCAAGGCTCAAGAAAATTGTGACGTCAGTTCTACGAGCTGGATCTGCGTGGCAAGATCTTCTATACGAAGCATATTTGTGGACTTGAAAGCTGAATATGCAAAAATTCTGCAAGTGAAAGCCCCTGAAGCGGCGGCTGGAGACAACGACTAATTGTATTTAGAAGCTCAGGATTCCGAATCTGAACGGGACATAACAATGGTTCATGCAGAGCGTAATGAGAAGGTATAGGCATTTCAAGTATCCTTTGATGAACTCGCGAACAAGGACCCGAATGTCAAGCTACACTATCGCTACAGTGAGGGAAGCAGCTTGCGGGAGACGGATAAAGGCCGATGCAGTACTGGGTTTGTAGATGGCCCATTTCTAGACTTGTTG
The DNA here is from genome assembly GCA_014377445.1 of Oligoflexus sp. Lineage (GTDB taxonomy): Bacteria > Bdellovibrionota_B > Oligoflexia > Oligoflexales > Oligoflexaceae > Oligoflexus. Next base: position 315 of record JACMPP010000127.1, on the reverse strand, counting down.
CACTTGAATCAGGAGGCGCAGTATTCTAAGAACTTTGGCCTAGACCTAGCCTTTGCCGTAGCCTTTTGCTTTGCCGTTGGGGTGAGCGTGATCATCGCCTCCGCTCCTTGCCCTCCTGCTTATCGTTTCATGCAGAGCTTGGAAAAGTGTCTTGTCGAAAGACAAAGCCCCCAGGGCGATGATCACGATCACCCCGACGGCAAGGACTACGAAAAAGGCGAGGGAGTATGAATACCCGGCCTCAGCAGTTAAGTTTCTAGATCGGTGGTGCACCCGGACCGTGCTCTCGAAAATCGAGCCTATGAAGAAAGTCGC
>JACMPP010000126.1 GCA_014377445.1 Oligoflexus sp. | reverse complement strand
TTCACAACGCGTATTTCCCAGGCGACGGACGAAACGATTTTGGAACTCAAGGCGTTGACGAAGGTTTACACCCAGAAAAAACATATGTTCGCACGACCTGAGGCCTTTCATGCGGTGGATGCCGTCGATCTCAAGGTTCGCAAAGGAATGCGCCTTGGTATCGTAGGAGAATCAGGTTGTGGCAAGACGACTTTGGCTCGCAGCATCATTCGCCTGGTCGAACCGAGTTCGGGCTCGATCCTCTTTGATGGGCAAGATATTACGCATCTTTCCGAATTCGAATTGATGCCGATCCGCCGCCGCATTCAATATATTTTTCAGAATCCATATGCGGCGCTCAATCCGCGCATGACGATCGGTGAGATTGTCACCGAGCCTTTGGTAATTCACGGTCTTGGGGGCAGTCAGCAGGATCGCTGGAATGCAGCGGCGGCACAGATCGAAGCGGTCGGCCTCAGTGCCGAGATGCTGCAACGCTTTCCTCACGAATTTTCGGGTGGTCAACGCCAAAGGATATGCATCGCGCGGGCCCTTATGCTCGATCCGGAGATCCTGGTCTGCGATGAATGCGTATCCGCTCTCGATGTATCCGTGCAGGCTCAGATCCTGAATCTCCTCCAGGATATTCAGGACAAACGTGGCATCACATTTATCTTTATTTCGCACGATCTCGCGGTCGTTAAATACTTCTCGGAAGAAATCTGCGTCATGAGCAAGGGCAAGATCATCGAACGCGGCGACGCCGATGAAATCTATGCGCATCCTCAGCATAGTTTCACGCAGCGTCTCTTAAATGCGATACCAAAGGGAATTCCCAAAGGAGCGCTGACGGCCGCTCCCTCTTATTATTGAAATCAATTGAGCGGAGTAGTGGGAAGCGTCTGGCGAAGGCTGATCAGTTCATCCGTTGCGAGCGTGTAGAGCTTGCCGCAGAATTCACAGCGAACCTCGCTGTCTTCACTGCTGGCGATCATATCGTCGAGAGTCGTCGGCCCAAGCAGGAGCAAAGAGCGTTCGACGCGTTCGATGTTGCAGCCGCAGCGATATTGAATTTCGTAAGGATGTTCGATCTCTTCAAATTCAAAATTCATGAGGTACGTGTCGATCAGTTCTTCCGCGGTTGCGCCCTGCTGAATACGATCCGTCAGACCACCTGTCATCTGCGAGAGATTCTCAAGCTTCTGCACAGTCGCATCCGTGTAGCCGGGCATCAATTCGATGATGTAGCCACCGGCGACTTCGATACCTTCATCCAGGGGTAAAGCCGCCAAGGCAACGATCGAAGGGATCTGCTGGGACTGCCCCAGGTAATAAGCAACATCATCGCCGATCTCACCGCTGAGCAGTTCGACTGCACCGGTCTGAGGTTGACGATCGTGAGGCTGCTGAAGCGCCACTTCGAGCGCGCCATTGCCGAGGCCTGCTCCGACGTTCCTCACGCCAGGCGGCAGTTCAGCTCCACGGTTTTCGCAATACGCACGGGTCGAACCGTCATAAGATGCGGAGGCAAAGATAGTTTTGAGTGGGCCATTGCCCTGAAAGTTGAGGCTGAGGCTCAAGCCCTCTTTGAGCTGACTGGCCATCAAAACCGCTGCTGTCATCGCGCGACTTGTGATGACTTTGGCCAGGGGAGAAGCTTCGAGATAGCGAAAAGCATCGTTTGCCAAGTCAGTCGAAATGACAGTTGATATACGAATCGTACCGTCCTTCGATAGGTATTTTCGAACTTTTGCCATACGCTCCCCTTCTCCTCACATTTGCTTAAAAACGCCTTATAGCAGCCCGGACTCTATTGTTCCAGACCATTCCAAAACAGGGCGCGACAGCAGGGCTTTGCCCGCTGCTTATCAATGTAAGATCGAACGGATGTTTGGCCAGACGGACAGTATCAGGCCTTCGTTTTGAGGAACTTTTTCACGATGCGCATGACGCGCAGAGGCGATTCGTTTTGGGGGCTATGGCCAAGCCCATGCAGGAACTCCAGACGGGAATCCGGAATCTCCCGACGAACCAGATGGCCAGTGACGGCCGGGAAAAAGCTATCCTTCTCGCCCCAAAGGACGAGCGTCGGCGCCGATATCAATTTCAACTCATCATTGAAAACCGCATAGCTCAGATTGGGATCCTCCATCGAACGAATGCCTTCGAGGAGATCGAAGAGTATTTTGCGATGCCATGAGGAACAGCGCGAGAACTCTTCGTAGAGATGACTGAACCAACGCTGCTTCTCACGCTATCTGGGATCGCGCTTTTAAGCTGGGCAAGGACGTTTCGCCCAAATTTCACGCTTGGAATCCTTACCCAATTTGTAACTATTGAACTCAAACCTAAATTTGACACGATCGACTTTAAATACCAAGGCCTTAACAGGCTCTGCAATTCGCTAATACTAAATCATTTTTTGCATGAATTAAAGCTTTGCAATTGTTAAGGATAAAGACTTTTTAGATCAACTTTAGAAAGGCTCGCCCAGCATTTAAGCGGAGCGAGCCTCTAGATTTAGCACAATGATCGCTTAGGGATAGTAAATTCCACCGCTGCGCTCAGACTTCTGATCATCCGACTGTCCACCCCAAACAACGGCACTGCTGCCGGTCCAGACGATCGAGGCATTGTAGCGACCGTTTGGTGTTTGAGAGCTGGAAAGAATGCGCCAGCGAAGTGTTACGGGGTTGTACGCGAAGACTTCGCCGAAGAAGGTTTTCAATCGGTTTGAACGTCCGCCGACCACGAGGATCTCTTCGCCGTTCCAAACTGCTTTGTGACCGACGCGTTCGACCATCAATTCATTTGTATAGTTGGTCCAGGCACCGGTTTCGATATCGTACTGGCCGCCGGTCGATTTGAGATCGGTGCGGCTGCTGACTCCACCGCCACTGATCACGACCATCTTCGAACCAGTCCAAATCGCTTGGTGTCCGGCGCGAGCCGATGGTGCGCCTTGAGTTGAGGTGGGGCTCCAGCTGTCATCCGCAGGGTTGTAGATCCCGCCTTCAGCGGTGATTTGACGAGCCGAATCTGAAGCACCTTCATAACCGCCCCATACAATCATCTTCGAACCGGTCCAGATTGCGGAATGGCCCGCGATACGTTGCGGAGCATATTCGCTGCTCGTGTTCATTTTCGACCAGCTTTGATCCTTGGGATTAAAGATAGCGCCGAGAGGTTGACCGCTCGGATCGATGCCGCCCCATACGATAGCTTCGTCGCCGGTCCAAACGATGCTTTGACGAGGATCAAATTCCCAGGTCGACGCTTTGGGTGTCCACCAGTTTGGACGGGCCAACGTTGTCCAAACGCCGGTCGACGGGTTGTAGAGAGCACCGTCGTAGACCCACTCCGTCGTGTTACCCGACTTGCGGAAGCCACCCCAGATCATCACTTCTTTGCCGGTCCAGACTGCGAGAGCGTCGTGACGAACACCGAAGTTTTGAGGAGCTTTGATTTGAGTCCAGCTATTGGCGCGAGGATCAAAACTAGAAACAGTTCCGATCGAATTGCCGCTATCATCCGAATAACCACCGACGACGATGACGGAACTACCCGTCCAGACGGCAGCGTGTTTCTCGGTCCCCTGAGGTGCATTGTTGAGACTCATGGGAACAGCGTCCATGTTTCCCGACTGCCAGGCGTCGATGATGCCGATGGCAACTTTATCCGCTATTGTTTCATCGCCATTGAAATGGTGAACCGATTCGTGAATGAGGATTTGAGCGGTTTTAATGAACGAATCCGCGTTCTCGCGGCAAGCGGGATATGAGAACTCGATCGGATTCGATACCGGAAGTTTATCGACGTTGCCGGGTTGAACGGTCCAGGCACAGGTTGGTTTGACTTCCATCGTCCAAACGTGTTCGGTTTGGAGGATATCAGCCGCCAGAAACTTTTGGTTGCTGATGATCCAATCCCGAACGGCCGCATCCTTGATGTTGGTCAGGGAATTAGTTTTGATGCGAAGAACGACGTTAGCCGCATAATCACGTGCTCGAGCGAAACCGATACGAAGGCCGTCGCCGCCGTTACCGACACCCCAGTGTCCCAGAGCGCCCCCGGGAATAACAAAGGGAAGTGTCGGGAGGATTCCGACTGTAACAGGTTTATCTTCAAGGCCTTCAAGCGCAGGCGTGCTGTTCTCGATGGGCAATGGTTTACTGGTGGTTGAGCTGCCGCTGGCTGCGAAAGGAAAAGTTGTTTTCTTCAACGGTACTGTGGCACCAAAAGCGACTCCGTTGAGGAGCAGGGTAGCAATTAGGAAGTGTTTCATACGGTTTCCTCCTCGACGATTTTAAATAACTGCATTGAAATACAATAGAGTAGTTCTTTGTTCGATTCCGATGCAAGATCCACGCAGAATTTCTTCTGGAATTCGGTGATCGCCTCAAACGCTTCCGGCAGATCGCTACGGTTGAGAGTCATGAGCCGGGTGGAAAAGAATCGTTCCTCCACCGCTTGGGTTTCCATAGCCACTAGGGCCTTTTCCAGAACCTGACGATGAAACTTTCGGATGCTACTGGAAGGTATACCACCAGGCACCCATCCATTGCTCTGAACCGCCACAAAATTTCCGTCCTCAATCTTCATGAGGCCTACGCGACAGAGTCTTTCTATCGCTAATTCGATCTGTATAATTTGAACCCCAAGCCGTCTGGAAATCCATTTCGTATCGTGCTTGAAGTTTTTGACCTTCATCAGTTCCAGGATTCCGAGATGATACCAATCGGAAATGACTTTGAAAGAATCGAGCTGAAGACTGTAGAGTTCGTCCCGTTGCTTCTCAAAATCAACCTTAAAAACGCGAAGCTTGGCATTTTCCCGTTCTTTGACACTCCGTGCATGCTTTAAAGAAACAAGGTCACAAAAGTATTCCGCTTCCTCCAGGCCATATCCCAAAGTCTTGCTGATCGCTTCCGCGGCCTGCCGGGAAAGCCCCTGCTTTTTGTTAAGGACTTCGCTGAGTCTTGAAGGCGACAGCTTTAGGTCTCGGGCAAATGCTCGCAAGGAATAACGCGGATTGCTCTCGCAACGATCGGTAAGCTCCTTATGCAAGATATGCCGGTAATCCAAAGTACGATCATCCACCCAACACCTCACGTTGACTTAAGTCCCATTCACAAGCTCGAAGCAATTCAATTCCCAGAAATAAGACCATCTCAAGCGTAAACAGAAGCCTCTAACGTACTAAGATGTTCTAAGATCCAACGCAGTTCATCTTCTTCGCGACTCGTGGTCCGCTCATTCGGCTCCTGCCCTCTTTTTCCATTTCCGACCTAAACCTCGGAGATTCTTACCATCCGTATCTTTCGAGACGAAATCGGAAAAACTGTTCTAGGGGCATTTACTTCAAGCCAAGCTAACGTATCGACCTACTTAAGGATTTAATTGCAAGATGCAGACCGCCGATAAAGATTGAGTAGGAACGATTCTAAAGTCCTGACCCGTTGGGTTGGTAGGGCCATAAAGCTGGCCAAGGTGAGGAGAGACAGGTGATGAACAGAGCACGTCAAGGCAAAGTTCAATATGTCGATCTCGAGGAAATGGCGATGAGCCTCCTTGCTGACGAACTCATGGAGTTTGTCGCGATATCGACCAGCATGGCCAAGTCCTTCGGCTTCCTCCAGTCGCGACTGAAAAGCGAGTTTCCAAAGGATTGCCGAAAATGTGGCAAGACCTATAAGACTTTCGAAGAGTTTTATTTCGGCACCGATGAGATTGTTCACGGGACCGTTAACTATCCGACTCTCGGCGCCGAGTTTTATCTTCACAGAAATTGCAAATCGCCCTGCGAGAGCACGCTCGTCGTAGTATTTACCGACCGACGCGATGACTCCCCGCCCGGATGCAAGCGTCGCGATATCTTCGAATCCTGCCTCGACAAGCTTCAGGAAAAGATGCCCATACAACCGACTGCCGCGCGCGAATTCCTCCTGGGACTTCTTATTAAGAAGATTCATCTGCTACAGAAGGAAAAGCCGAAAGAGTCAGTGACTCTCCTGGCAAAGCCGAAGCCTGGCTGAACGTGGTATCCTCCCTAGTCATTTGATCTTTGTGCCCAGGCTTGTTAGGATCAGGTCCTAATAGCTTGGCGGGCCCCATGAGTCTGGATCAAAAAACTCTCGACCTTCTCACCGCAAAAGACAAACTGCTCGAAGCCCAATGGCTCGATGCCAAGACTATTGTTTATTTGCAGGCTACAGTTCAACGCTGGGAACTTTGGCAGCATAGCGAAGAGGGCGATCAGCCCATCAATCAGACTGTCTCGATTGGGAGTGCCCTGCCCTATTCGGGACAATTCGTTTTGGTATCCGACAATGGGCTTTTTGCAATGGCGTTGGATCATACAGTTCATGATATGCGAGAGGGGTCGAGCTGGGATCTCCCCGGCCCCAGTACCGATCTCGTTGAAGATTTTCAAAAGAAAGTGAGCTTTATCAGCTTTGATCCTGAAACCGGATTGGATTCGATCTATCTTCGAACGGGTGATCAAAATGATAAAATTTGGAGCAGCCGCGCATATATCCGCCATCTCCAGTGGCATACGACCTCGGCGCGTTGTTTATTTCTAAGCTGGGGCCGGGATGAATTGCCTTGGCATGCAGCGGAATTAAGGGTGTTGGGAGCAGGCTCGGGTGAGGCTGTTTCAATATTTCCGCCCGGCCTCAAGGATTATCCCTGCGGCGAAGCCTGTTACAGTCCCCACGGGGAATATATCGCCGCGACCTTCCTCACAGGCGATTTCTTTCAACTCTGGCTCTATAAAATTAAAACCGAAAATTGGGTCCAGCTCAGTTTTGAGAATCGTGAGCATAGTTTTCCGCTGCGTAGAAGCAGCCGTCGAAGCATGGCTTTTCTCAGCGATCGATCGCTCGTGGCGCTTTCGAGCGAGAAAGCCTTTTGGCAAATCTTCACGCTCGATATTCACGGCCACAGTAAGATCGTGCCGAGTCCGATGACCCACCTGCAAAACCTGCGGGTGAATCCCTCGACGCACGAAATATTAACCCTGGCCTCGGGCATTCAGTTTCCAGAACAGATCACGCGCTTCGCCCGCAAAGGCCACGCCTGGATATCCGAGGCTGACGGCGCGCACATGAGCACGAAGCTGAAATCCGAACCGATCACCTGGGCCACCGACTCAGGCGAGACGGTCCACGGGATACTCTACCGCGATCGCAATGCCAAAACCCCGAGCCCTCTTCTCATACCCATCCACGGCGGTCCAAGCGATGCTGTGCATGCGAGCTGGCCTTCCAAGGCTCTGGCTTTTGTTCAGCAAGGTTATGCCGTTCTTTATGTAAACTATCGAGGAAGCTGGGGTTACGGCTACAACTACCATCAATCTCTCGCGGGCCATTGGGGTGATCGCGAAATCAAAGACTGTGTCAGCGGCGTCCGCTCTCTCAAAGACTCCGAGTGGATCGATCCCAAACGCGTGGGGCTTTGGGGCGGAGGAACCGCATCCTTCACCGTCCTCTGGGCTCTGATCAAAAATCCTGAGGTCTTCCACGCGGGCGTTGCGGTTTTCCCCATCCTCGATCTGGTCCATCACTTCGCAGCTTGTTCACCAGCGGAACGCACAGAGCTACTTTGGGCCCTGGGAAGCAACGATCCGAAAGTTTGGGCCGAGCGCTCACCAATACATTCTCTGGGAAAAATTCAGCGCCCTCTCGCCCTCTTCGCCGGCCGACAGGACAAACTCGTCAACATTGCCGGTCTGGAGCAACTCGCCGACGATTTGAAAAGCAACAAAGTCCCTTGCTGGCTTTCCCTTTACGAAAACGAGGGCCGAAGCTGGCGCTCGCACGAAACCTACATCGATTACTACAGCAAGGTCGCCGGATTCTTCGATCGCTTCCTCCGCTTCCGAAACGTGGACGAGAAATGACCGAACCCAATCCCCCACGCCCTCAACCATTCGACTACAGCCACGAGGTCAAACTCGTTCGCTCCCCTTTCGTACGCTTCTTTCTCACCTTTGCAGCTCTTGTTTTCCTAATACTGGGGATAGTGGGGATTTTCCTCCCTCTCCTCCCCACAACCCCATTCCTCCTCTTAGCCTCAGCCTGCTACGCCCGCAGTTCGGTACGCTTCTACAACGCGATCATGAATCACAAGCTCCTTGGCCCACCCCTCCGCCGCTGGAAAATAAGCGGAGCTATCTCGCGCAGAAACAAAATCATGGCTGTGAGCGTGATATTTTTAACTTTTGGCCCAACGATCGTCTGGTTCGTTCCAGTGTTTGTCGTGAAAATACTGCTTGGAGTTATGGCGGTCGGTCTTGTGACGTTTCTCATCACACGTCCCGAGGCGTGACAGCCAAAGCCCATCGATTCCATTATCTTGACCTGCAGCGGTACTGATTCGGCCCAAGGTCCACTCCACTCATCGAGGTTGCCTACCATATCGGCAGCTCCGTAACGGGAACGGCAGTTCGCTGTGGATCCCGGTCCACTCGAATTGGAGGTAAAGGCACTGCCTGGATTGTTATCGGTATGACAGCGAATAGTTGTAGTATCGCTCGCGCCACTTTCCAAGGAACTAATCGTGACAGCTCCCGTGAAGGCGTTCAAACTTGCTTCGATCGTGCCATCATGATTGCTATCGCCCCAGTCGGCGGCTTTAACCCACTCGGAATCGGTAGCAAGCTGCAGCGAAAAATATTTACCATGAGAGGGAACACGATAAATGATGGGGAATTCGAAAGCCGGGGTGCGCGACCTTGGCTTTCGTTCTTGCTCGCGCAGGCAAAGGTTGATTATAGAATGTCTGCGAATTTCTTTTCCATGGTCTTCCTGATCTTACTTAAAGGTTGAAGTAAAAATTGAAAGTCTCGCAACTCATGACCTTTTAAAACGAGTTGCTCTTTTGTCTGTAGAATAGCCGCAGGTAGAGTGCGACGTTCGTCATGAAGTACTCATTTTCGACGAGCTTGGGATAGCTATTCGCTTGCCGATTGAGTTTGATTATGTGGGTCGATGCCGCTCCATCGCAGGGCAATTCAAATCGATCTTGACGAAAGCGCAACGGTAATTTTCCTTGAGCACCCGCAAGTGACAGGCGATTGTGCTGCGCTCCTTGGACAATTCCCGAGACGCCTTCCGTATAGATTATCTTCCTCACATCATCGTTAGGTAGAGTTTGATAGTAGCCACTTTCTCCGCCAGTCGACCCAATCGATAATGCTCCTGCGCAGTCCCCACCAATGTGTTTCAAAAGCGAGAAGTCATTCTCCAATGATACTTGAAAGAGCTTTTCTATCTTTCGACGAAAATCACCCTCGGGAAGTAGGTTGCCAAAGTAGGAGTGAGCCACTTCCCCGAATGCTTCTTTCTGCAAAGGAAGTGAGAAGGATATGGCTGTGCGTCTCCCATTCAGCCAGCTTTCAGCATATTGAAAACTGAGCCTTCCAGCCTCTGTTTGAAAGATCCGACCCACAAGATCGTTTTCCCAAAATACGCTGAGTGCTTTGGGGTAAAACTCCAAAGAATCCATTTCTATCCTTTGTATCGCTCATGGAGTCTGAATTGAAGTCCCAGGCTGGCAGTGACTTGCAGAACCTTACCAATCTCGAGAGTAGGCTTCTTTCCGCTTTCTAACTCGGATATGAAGCGACGACCCACGTTGGTTAAGCCAGCAACAGTTTCTTGGTTGAGCCCTAAACGCCTTCTCGCATTACGAACTGCGGCGCCTATTTCTTCTAATGCACTATTACTATGAGGAATTGTCTTCTCTTTTTAAATTTTCTTCGTTTAACTTAACGGCTTTTGATCCCGTACGGTAGCATGGCATGGGAAAACTGGATTTCGCAGGGTTCTGTTACCGCACGGGATCAAACGAGGTAAAAGGGGTCGGGCGTCCAGCAAGAAGTACCGCGCTGCCACCCACCAAGGCTACGCCTATGATAGGAGTACGTCGCTGCGGTTGCTGGACCAGGTGATCGTAAACAAACTCAATTCAAGTTCCCGCAACACTCATTCCACTGAAACGAATCTCCGGGCTGAAGAATCCCCGACCCGAAGATGCCTCAAGCGTCGACCCGATCGCCTGAATCCCATTGAGAATGTCGTAGAAGTTCGCGGAGAGGGTTACATCTTTAACCATTTGTCCTTCGACACCGTCCTTCACCATCACACCCTCAAGCGCAAGTGAGAAGTGTCCCGAGACCGCATTGGTACCCGAATGAAGGCCTTTCAAGGCAATGACCTTCAACACGTCACCCTTATAGAGCTCGCTTTTGCTGGCGTTGCCCTTGTCAATTACGAGTTGAGTCGGCGACACACCCAGAGACCCTTTAGCTCCGCGGCTGGCATGACCCGTGCTCTTCTGCTTAAAAAAGCGAGCCGTCGCCGAGTTATGGAAGAAGCTCTGAAGAACCCCTTTATCGATCACAGTCAGATCCTGACAAGGCATGCCTTCGTCATCGAAAGCTGAGTAGGAGAATCCATCCGCGTACTGAGGGCGGTCGCGCATCGTGAGTCCCGAGACGGCGATCGACTTCATCAATTTTTCGCGATAGTAGGACGTGCCCTCTTTCACAGCTTTCGCTGAAAAAGCCCCCAAATGCGCCGAGAGTATGCTTTCCCACTCATCGGTGGAGAAGATCACATCATAGCGACCGGTTGGAATCGGTTTAGCATCGAGTAGGCGCAACGCCACCGAGCTGGCTTCTTTCACACAGGAACCCAAATCCAACTCGGCGAAACTGCGGCCAATTGAAGACGAGGTATACATCGCCTGGGCCTGCTCAGCAGCGGCTAGAGCCGAAGTATAGGCGCTGAAAGAACGATCTTTTTGATAGCAGAAGGTGCCGAGGTGGTTGGCGTAAAAGCTCTCGCCTTCCCCATCGCTATAACCGCTGTAGGGCGAGTTGTGAATACGTTTATCCACTGCGAGAACATCTTGCTCCAGACGAATCGCCAAATCGATCTTCTGCTGAAGCGAGGTCGGATCCTTTTGCTTTACGCGGTCAGGAACCAGAATGATATCGGCCGTGTTTTTTTGAGTAATACTTTGATAGGCATCAACGCCTGAGTAACGACTCGTTGCCTTCGCCTGCTCGACCATCATCTTAAGGGAATCGAGCTCAAGAGACTCCGATGCGGAGATCCCGGTCTTTTGATCCTGAATCACGCGAATACCCACAACTTGGGTACTCGTGATCTTCGATTTATCGATAGCCCCTTTGGTGGCTTGCAGACTAAGGGACTGCCCGCGCTGCAGGATCACGTCGCACTCCTGAATGCCCGCTTTTTTCGCCAGATCGATAATTTGAAAACAGAGTTCTTTGCCGCTGTTCCATTCCATTAGGCTTCTCCTCCAACAAGGATCTCATCGACTTTGATCGAAGGCTGACCAACGGTGACATTGATCGAACCGCTGACCGAACCGCACATACCGGGCGAGAGCTCAAGGTTTTTGCCGACCATCGAAATACTCTTCAGGACCTGAGGACCTGACCCGATAAGCGTCGCGCCCCGAACCGCCTTACCGATCTTGCCATCTTTGATGATGTAGGCTTCTTCGACCGCAAAGTTGAAATCACCGGTTCCGGGGGTTACGCTGCCGCCGCCCATGACCTTCGCATAAAGGCCGAAGGAAACCGATGCAATCATATCCTGCATATCGTCATGACCCGCATCGATGTAGGTATTGCGCATGCGGGAAGCAGGGGCATATTTGTAGGACTGACGACGGGCGGAACCCGTGCGTTCGTAACCCGTTTTCATCGATCCCAAACGATCGACCAGGAACGAGTTCAAGCGACCATCCTTGATCAACTGGGTCTTCTGCGTCGGCATTCCTTCATCGTCGACCATGAGCGATCCCCACTGACCAGGAATCGTGCCGTCGTCAACGGCGCTGACCACCGAGCTAGCAATCATCTCGCCCATCTTGTCGTGAAAGACCGAAGCTTTCTTTTCGACCGAAGTCGTTTCAAGCAAATGGCCGCAGGCTTCGTGAAAGATCACGCCGCCAAAACCATTATCGATAACGACCGGCATTTTACCGGCTGGACAGGGATCTGCCTTCAAAACAGTCAAGGCGCGACGCACCAGAGTATCCGCCACTTCCTCAGGCCGAATCGTCTTGGCCAGTTCCCAGCCTCTTGTGCCGCCCGGGCCTGTGAAAGCCCGCGCTTGGTTGCTGCCGTCCGCCGTGATCACCGTCATGGGAATTCGGATCGCATGACGTTCGTCTTCCATCGCCAGACCTTCGGAGTCGAAAACCTGGATTGTTTGCCACTTTTGCATGCTCAAAGCATCGAATTGGGTAACTTTCGAATTTTTCCGCACCGCCTCATCCACCGAGCGAAGAAAGGCTATCTTCTCTTCATAGGGACTCGGCTTATTCAGACCTTGCTCGATCTTGACCTGACCGGCGATCTTCTGATGATTGAAACTGCGGGGGCTTTGGCTCTTGCCGGTTTTGTCCATTTCGCAGATAAGGCGAAGGATGCGGAGCAGCTCCTCCTTTTCCGCGATGTTGCTGTAGCCATAAACCGACTTGTGACCGAAGATCGCGCGGATGCCGATCCCGAAATCCGTACCGGTTTTGATATCCTTCACTTCACTGTCTCGGAGTGTAATGGCCTCATATACGGACCGTTCCACGAATATATCGACAAAACTAGCCCCGAGATCACACCCTGCGCTGATGACATCTTGAGCTGTGCGTGAATCAAGCATGGTCTTTATGACTCCTTTTTTACGCCCCAGAAAGGGTTGTTCTTTCTTATCCTAGCGAAGTCGAATTTGTTTGGCCAGCTCACTGCACAGGCCAAAACGAAAAAGGGCCCCCGCCTGGGAGCCCTCATGAGAGTAGGTAATTGAGATTTGTTTATTTCGTTGTCGCGGTGGTGTTAGCCAAAGGCGCGTCCGAGAAAAACCCTGTAGCAGCCGTACCGAAGCTGGTGCCTGAGTACTTGGCTCCATCGATCGCAGGCCAGAAAGCGAGACCAGTGAGATCGCCAGGTTCAGCGGCGAGAACGCCTTTGCTCCAGGGCGATGTGCCTTCGACTTCTGTACCGTTCAGGAGGTAGAGCGAACCATTCGCCTTGAACCAGTAACCTTTATCTGTGCGACCGGCTTGAACAGCACCTTTGAGGTCGACAGGAAGTTTTTCGATCGGCAGTTGTTTGATCTGCGCTGGATCGGTTTTCACATTGAGGATTGCTATGAACGAATCGAGGTGGAAAATGATTTCGTCGACTGAGACGTAGAGCACCTTCATTTTTGTGAGGTCACCCTGGAAAGTCTTGGTCGAGAACTGTTGAACCGTTAACAGCCTTTCATCGGCTGCCGATCCTGCGGAGGCAGGCTTATGCCGACCAAGTTTATCGGCCGACACGAACCAGAACTGTTGATCAGGCAACGAATAGAGGGTCGCGCCAGCAGGCGCAACAACTACGGCTTCGATAGGTTGCAGAACATCTGCGGTAACGGTCGCATCGGGCTTGTAGCTCCAGGACCTACCATCTTTGCCGAAAATCACAAAATCAGTCGCGCTGACTTTGCTGCTGAGAATAATATCGGCGGCTTTGATCGATTCCAAACCTTTTGCAGCTGTGAGCTTTAGGGCAGGGTACTTGAGTTCACGAATGGGGAGGTCAACCACGGTAGGGACTGGAGCTGCAGGTGTAGTGGTGACCGGACCGCTACCCTCAGAGGTCGCCGGTGCTGCGGGAGACGTGGTTTGGACGGTGGAGTTACCACTCCCAAGTTCGCCGAATTCTGCGAGTTTAGCGCCACGCTTGTCGAGGGATCGTTCTCCCTGCGAGCAAGCCGTGGCCGTGGCTATTGTCATCATTAACGTAACGCTGTTGATGGCCCATGTCTTCACGATTACCCCTCTCTAAACAGAAAAAGTTGTGCACCTAAGGGATTTATCGGAAAAAAACTCCCAAACTTGACTTATTTTATAACTGTGCGCGTTTTTGGGGGAATTTGACGACAAAATCGAGATTCCATCTGAGAGGCGCTTGGCATAGAATGGTAAGAGTACAATCAATTCTTACCGATACAACCCCGCGAGATACACGGTGTGATTCAGCATTGGCACTTCGTGTCAAAGCCTCAGAGGCCTGTATAGCTTGGCTATATCATGGCTTTAAGCTTCAAGGCCCGAACGTCCCAATGATACCGAGATGAAGATCAAGTAATCTCTCAATAACACCGATAACTCGTAAGAATCTCCGAGGAAGGAGGGCAACTCCATGACCCTGCGCTTAGGCTCACTCTGCACCGCCTGCTTGCTCAGCAGCAGTCTCTTGTTTTCCGCGAGTCTTCAGGCTAAGGAGCCTGAGGCTTACGAGGTCATGCTCAAAAAAGCCCTTCGCACGATCAAAGACGAACAGCAGGATAAACTCCGCAGCACACTCGCCGGTCTAACCGAGCAGGTGCAAGGCGAAGTCGAACCAACAAAGAGAATGCAGGCCGCAATCCTGCTCGCCGCTCATTATTGGGAGTCGAACTATCGACTCTCGCGCTACTACCTCGGCATCGCTGAGGCGTTGAAGGACCCAACCATTCCTGAATTCAATCACTATGATGCTGAAATCGAACATATGAAGATCCGTTTCCGTCACGCAGCCCTGCTCGACGTCGAAACCAAAAAAGAGATTGAAACACAGCTGCTCAAAAACCCTGAAGAGCCGATTCGCCATTCTCTCGTCGAAATGCTGCTCGACACCAATCAAGCTCTCGATAAAGAAGATGACTATCTTGCCGTCTACAAAAAATACTACAGCGGCTACCCGAGAACGATACGCAAAGATCGTTTCATCAAGAAAGCCGCTCTCATCTATGCGCATCAGGATGATAACGAGAAGTACATCAAGACCGTTGAAGTCCTGCTCGATCAATACCCCGCTTCCGAAGAGGCGACCTGGGCTTTGGAGGAGTTGATCAAACTCGCCAAGGAAGAAAAACCCAAATACAGCTTTACCTACGGCCTGCTCAAGAAGGTCTATCGAAACTCATCTGATGATAAGACCCAGCAGCAGAAGATTCTGGTCCTGCTCGACTCACCCCTCCGCAAAACCAGTGATGCCCAACCGGGCGTTCTGGAACTCACCGAGAAGGTGAAGGTCTATTGTTTCCTCGGTCTGCTTGACGACGGATTTAAACTGGCCCAGACCAATAGCAACAAAGCGGAAACTCCTGTGGAGTTGAAGCAGGAACTCTTGGGATGGATGGCCTACATCTACTCTGAGAAAGGCGAACACAGTATCGCGCTTCAAACTTTCGATCAGGCCAAAGAAATCACCGGTAGCAATATCATGTTCAAAGAGGCCCAGGCCAAAAGCATGATGAACAGTCAAAAGTTTGCGGACGCATCGACGGCTTACCTCGCACTGCTCAAACGCAACAATCACTATCGATATCGCTGGTACTACTTTTGGAACCTGCTCGCGAGCGGCGACCTGAAAGCAGCTAGCCAATACATCGTCAGTTCCAAAGACAAAGCGTTCAATGAAATCGACTTCAGAAAAGACGCCGGCCTCTATTGGGAAGGGCGTACGCTCCTTTCCTCCGGCAAAATTGCAGCCGCAGTCGATCTACTGAAGCCGCTTTTGTCTCGCGCTAATCCAGGCTTCTATACGATGTCCGCAAGAGCGGCGATCACGCATGCGCAAGCGGTTCAGGACAAGAAAAAAGCCAGCCTCGATCTCAGTCCGGACAAGGATAATCCATCCGCGGCCCAACCGATCTTTGCAGCCTATCATCCGAAGAATCTTAAAGCCGACAAGCTTGAACGCAGCGATCGCATTCCTTTTGCCTCCTATGTTCACGAGATCGCACCGTCGATGGATATCGACCCTTATCTGATCCTTGCAATCATGCGCTCAGAAAGCGGATTCAACAGTCGTGCCCTCTCGCAGGCTGGTGCTCAGGGCCTCATGCAGCTTATGCCTTACACAGCGGTAAGGCTGTCGCGTCTCTTTGAAGATTCGGATTTCAAGCTCGACCAGCTTCAGACAGCCGACACCAACATCACCTACGGTAGCCTCTACCTCTCGCTTCTCCTCCACTACTACGGTGGCCATGAGATTCCAGCGGTGGCGGCCTACAACGCCGGTCCAACGATTGTGAACAAGTGGCTGAAAGAATGCCAGGGCTGTCCCAACGATGCTTTTGTGGAGTTCATCCCCTACGGCGAAACCAGAAATTATGTCAAGAAGGTCATGAGCACCTTTACTGCGTTCCGTCTGCAGGAAACACAGTCACCGCCGGACTATATGCAGAAGAAGTTGCCAAGCAACCTCCCTGAAACTGAGAATATCTTCTGATCCGTTTCTGAACTGAAGATGAAGGAGCCCAAAGCCCGAGTGCTTTGGTCTTTTTTGCGTCCATCGTCCATGCTAAAGTCCTCGCATAGCAGCGGGGGCACAGGTCATGTCTAAGTTAAAGTCTTTTCCCATTATCCTACTCGTCCTCGTCCTTATCGGCTTTAGCTATTGGCGCCAAAGTGCTCCGAGCTGGAACGGCCAGGATCTCCATCCTCGTCTGGAAACTGGAGATAATTTTGAGATTCTACTGGTCGGCGACATGGGTTCGGGAGACGAACATCAGATTTCAATTGCCGAGGCCATGAACAGTTACTGCCAGACCCACAAGCTTTCGGCCATTATCTTTCTAGGCGACAACTTTTATCCCAAAGGCGTGGAGTCTCCCGAAGACCCCCAGTGGCAAAGCAAATTCATCACGCCTTACAATCGCGACTGCATCGGCAAAGTCCCCTACTACGCATTGCTCGGCAATCACGATTACAAAGGGAATCCGGCGGCCGAAATCAATTATCACGGCAAGACTCCCGCCTGGAACATGCCGCATCGTTTCTACGATATTCGTTTTGGAAAGCAGCTTCAGCTCACGATGATCGATAGCAACATCATGGATATCTGCGGCTTTAATCAATACTGCACGATCGATTTCATGCTCGATTCCCTTGCGAAGACCGACGCTCCGAACAGGATCGTCCTGGGCCACCATCCCATCACCAGCTCAAGCGGCAAATATTCACGAACTCTGCAAGGTATGCTGCTGGAAAAGGTCCTTTGCGGGAAAGCTCAAACTTACATATCCGGGCACTCCCATCACCTGGAGCATCTGACGTCGGCGAACTGTCCTCTTGATTTGTTTGTGGTGGGCGGCGGTGGAGCCGATCTTTATGAAGTGAAGAAGTGGCAGAAGGAAACGCTGTTTGCGGAGTCCAGCTTCGGCTTTATGAGTCTCAAGGTGTCACCTGTATCTCTTAAATTTGCTTTCTTTGACTCTAAGCTCAAACAGCTTTATGAGGTCGAACGAAAAAGCGGCGAAAACAAAGACCCAGCTCCCGCTCAGCCTTTGCCCTAAACTGACGCCTAACCTTGAGCGTCTCCGCTGCGCACA
This sequence comes from Oligoflexus sp., assembly GCA_014377445.1. Taxonomy (GTDB): domain Bacteria; phylum Bdellovibrionota_B; class Oligoflexia; order Oligoflexales; family Oligoflexaceae; genus Oligoflexus. The sequence continues at coordinate 38,148 of JACMPP010000126.1, read as the reverse complement.
ACGGCAGATAGATTCTCAACGCGGTGGGTGTCACGCCCGTTGGTGTAGATTTCAGTTTTGAGAAAGAGTCGTTCCCCTTCCAACCCATCTTCCAGAATATCCTTGAACCAGACCCGTTGCTGCGGGTCCCAACGATAACGGGCGGCGCGAAGCTTGTCTTTGGCTTCAAAGGCTGCGCCGGTTGCGAGGATACGCATTTCCTGAAGGTAGCTGCGGCTGAGCAGTTCGCCGAAGTAAGGCTCGACGATACGGAAGGTCGTCGCACAATCGAAGAGCGCGCGATGGGCAAAGGGATTGACAAAGCCATGATCGGCGGCGAGGTAGTTCAACGCCCGGGTGCGAAAGCCCTTACCTTCCCAATCGATATGTTTCATGCTGCAGGCCCAGTGCAGATCGAGACCCTGAAGCTCAGCGCGTAACTCGATGAAGGAACGATCGAAAGACGCGTTGTGGGCCACGACCAGCGAAGCGCGTTCGAGAATCTCCCGCACGTAGGCCCAGTTCACCCGTTGACCCTTGACGGTTTCGTCTTTGAGCCCGGTGAGCTTCTGAATCTCGGGGGAAAGAGGAAAACCCGGATCCTCGACCGCACTATACATATTGGTGATCTGTGGCTTGCCGTCTTCACCGACGCAAAACTCCAAAATGCCCACTTCGATAATTTGGTCCTTACCAACTTCCATGCCGCTGGTTTCCAAATCGAGAACAACACCATAATCCATTTCAACTATCTCCCTGGGAGCAACTCCTTTTGAGCTCTCCCTATTTTGTCGTTTCTTGCCCAATCCATCAGTCCGAAGGCAGGGGCTATAAAAGCTGCCTATTTGGTATAGACCGATTTTAGGGGTACAATGATCGTACGGTGCCAAATCTGCCTCAATTCGAGGTTTTGTACTTCCCACAGTTAGTATGCGGACGACTAATGAGTTCCCAAGCCAGAGAAACTCTTACATCGGAATCGAATAACATTGCCGATGACATCGGTAACTTTGTTACGCTCGCGGCTGTCTGCGGTCAGTTCCCCAACTACCAACTTGACGTTCCCAATGACGGTGTGTTCAGCCTGAACACAGGCGACATGGTCCTCATCTTTTTGGAGAGCAAAGTCTGGCAAGATTCCCAGAAGATGCAACCCTTTCTTGAAAAATCCGAAGATCCGAACCTTTGTTTTATCTGTACGGGTACCGACAGTGAGATCGAAGCGCTGCCAGCAGAGCTTGAAGCGGCCAACTTCCGCTCGCTATCCATACCGATCCGGACGCAGCAACTCCTCAACGCCATCCATAACATCACACGTCTCCAGGCGTTGATGATCAATGCCGACAGAGCCAATAAGAACGTCAAAGAAACCAACGACAACGTCAAATATGTTTTGCGCGTCTCTCGTGAGCTCAACGGCGTTCGTGATACCAAGAAGCTGCTTTCCCTGATTTTGCAAAAAGCGCGCGAGATCGCCAATGCGGATGCGGGATCAATCTATACGGTCGATTGGAATGAGCAACGTGAGAACGACAGTCGTATCGTTTTCAAAGTCACTCAAAACGAAACGGTTCAACAGGAACTTGAAGAATTTTCGATCAAGGTCAACGACCAATCCATCGTGGGTTCGGCTGTCGTTCATCAGCAATCGATCAATATTCCAGATCTTTATGAACTCAACGAAAATCCTCAGAAAAATCCCTTTCATGCCAAACACGATAAGACTTTCGACCTTCGCACGGGCTACCAATGCCGTTCGATGTTGACCATTCCTATGTTCGACATCAGCTATCGCGTCATCGGCGTGATTCAGCTGATCAACCGTCGGAACCCCGGCATCAAGAGTCTTCGCGGCGTTTCGGACTTCAGCAATAACGTCACCGAATTCAGCGCCATCGATATTGAATACGCCGAGATCGTCGCCCAGCAGGCGGGCATCGCTCTTGAGAACGCTCTCCTTACCCTGGAAAAAGAGCAACTTTTCGATGGTTTCGTCAACGCCGCCGTCACCGCGATCGAACAACGAGATCCGACCACGAGCGGTCATTCGCATCGCGTGGCCAAACTTACTCTCGGCATGGCCGAGATCTTGAACGCCGTCGATCACGGACGCTTCAAAGACACCTACTTCGACAAACGTCAGCTCAAGGAGATCGAATACGCTTCGCTGCTCCATGACTTCGGGAAGTTAGGCGTTCGCGAACAGGTTCTGACCAAAGCCAAAAAACTCTATCCCTGGGAATACGACATTCTCACGGAACGCTTCGAGCATATCCGCTCCCGCTTTGAAATCGAATATCTTCGCGAATACATCGACTTCCTTACCGGCAAGGCCACCGTTGCCCCTGGCTTCGATGCCGAGACCTACAAGACCACTTACGAGACACGACTACTGGAACTCGATGAATTTATCGCCTTTATACAAAAATGCAATGAGCCGACTGTCCTGGAACAAGGCGGCTTTGAACGCCTCAAAGACATTGGCAATCTCACATTCCGTGATGCGCGCACGAAGTCCCGCCCTTTCCTTTCGGATCGCGAACTTCAGGCTCTCAGCGTATCGCGCGGTTCACTGACCCGTGAGGAATTCGCCGAGATCCAGAGCCACGTGGTTCACACCTACGAGTTCTTGAGAAAAATCCCTTGGGGTCGCTCGTTTCCTAACGTGCCGATCATCGCCGCGAAACACCACGAGAAACTCGATGGCACCGGTTATCCCAAAGGTTCTTTTGAAGAAGAAATTCCAACGCAAACGCGTTTGATGACGATCGCCGACATCTTCGATGCCCTCACCGCATCGGACCGCCCCTATAAAAAAGCGGTTCCCGTGGTGAAAGCCCTCGAAATCCTGGAGATGGAAGTCAAAGTCCAGAAGATCGATAAGGATCTCTTCGATATTTTCGTCGAATCCAAGGTCTACAACCAAGTGCTCGACAAATCCGACGGCTGGCTAGCCGAGGGGATTTGAGACCAATAGAAAAGTTATGGCGGCGAAAGTTTCGGCTTTTGCCGCTTTTTCGTTGCAGAAGAGCCCTCCCGGGGTCCATATTTTGAGGTAAACAACTTTCGCGATGGATCTCACGGCATATGAAGACAGCTCTCACAACAGAACTCCTCATATCAGCCTATGCCAATGGTTACTTTCCGATGCCTCATCCCGAGACGGAGGAGATCTGCTGGTTTCATCCGGATCCTCGCGCCATTCTCCCCCTCAATAATTTTCATGTCTCGCGATCGCTGCTTCGGACCATGCGTAGAAAATCCTTTCGCGTGTCGATCGACGAGGATTTTGAGGGTGTCATCGATGCCTGCGCGGATCGCAAGGAAACGTGGATCAACCAGGAGATTCGCACGGCTTTCGTCGAACTCTTTCGCCAGGGTCATGGCCATTCCGTGGAAGTGTGGAACAAAGGCGAACTGGTTGGGGGGACTTACGGAATCGCAATTCGTGGCGCCTTCTTCGCCGAATCGATGTTCCACCGTGAGACCGACGCCTCCAAAATCGCCCTTTTCACTCTGGTGAACCATTTGGTCACGCGGGGCATGAACCTGCTTGAGGTGCAGTTCATCACCCCTCACCTCGCAAGCCTTGGGGCCGTCGAAATATCTTCAGATGATTATATAGAACGCTTGAGGCTAGCTCTTAAGACACCTGTCACCTTCAAAGAGCGCAAGCTAATCCAATCCATTTGACGTAAAGTCTCGGTCAGAAGTGATTTTCTTCACTTGGACAGCAGGTAGAGATTAAGTTTTGCTGGTCTTTCCATTTGAATTTCATTAGTATCAGGCTCCGAAAACGCATATATTTCTATTGCGTGACGGAATTATTTAGAATTATTACGGCATCTTAAAGCCATGAAATTAGGGGAGTTTATGCCAGGAGTAAGACTTAAAGAAGGCGATAGCGTTGAACGTGCATTGAAGGCTTTGAAGAAACAAGTCGAAAAGGCTGGTACAATTTCTGAGCTGAAAAAACGCCAACACTACGAAAAGCCTTCCATCAAAAGCAAAAAGAAGCAGGCTGCTGCTCGTAAGCGTTTGATGAAGCAGATGAGAAAGCTCGGCCTCGCGTAAGCGGTGAGTTCCCGCATTCTACTCAAGCCTCATAGGACTGAGCTAATCGAGAAGAACTCTCGATTTATAGGGATTGGCTGCATAAGTCAGTCCCTAATTGAGTTTAAGCAGCAGAAAGAAGCTCTTGAACGAGAGTTTTCGGACGCCAATCACGTGACTTTCGCCTACCGCATCCTCGACAATTTCGATGAGCTATCCCTTTCCATTAGGCAAACTAGATTTTCTGATGCAGGTGAACCTTCAGGGACCGCCGGCAAGCCTATCCTTATGCATTTGGAAGGCAACGATCTCATCAACCTCACGCTCTTTGTCGTTCGCTATTTTGGGGGCATCAAACTGGGCGCGGGCGGTCTGGTCAAAGCCTACGGCAACACAGCCAGACAGCTCATCCAGGAAGCGGAATGGGGCCCTTACGTTGTCTACCAGGAGCTATGGCTGACGATCCCCTACGCGGAACAGAATCGCCTTGAGTACCTTGCGAAAAAGCACTCGATAGAAATTTTGGAACGGAAATTTAGTGAGAATGTGCTTTGCCGCATCAGTCTTGCTGAGGGTGATTTGCCTGGACTGCTGGAGGTGATGCCCAATAGCTGGACGTTGGCTCCGCTTAAGAGAGGGCCTTCGCCTTAACTTTTCGAAGTATCAAACCAGGGCAAGGGCATCGCATACTGCGTGACCTTGGATGGACTCTTCGCCTGCAGTTCGAGGGTCGACATCAGGAGAGCCGGCGCTACGGTCGATACCGGAATCGTTCCCGACTCTGCTCCGCAGAAACCATTGTCCACTTCCGATTCCGCTCCGACGGCCACGATATGCGAAAGACTGCTTAGAGGCGTGCCGACGAAGTCGACGCCTTTCACATATTTTTCCCGCCCGTTGGGATAAACCTTCACAGCGCGTGTAATCTGCCCCATGAAGGCCTGAAAATTGTAGGCATCCGTTTCCGTCTCTCCGCCTTCCACATCGAGCAGAATAATACCGAAAGGCGCCTTTTGCTTCTTGATCTCATCGATCAGTCGCTGCTTCATACCCGCCCAGTCCAGCTTGCTATGACTCTCAATGATAAGGTTCGCCATACGGCTGACCGGTCGCTCGTCCATCTGATTGCGGGCGTGACCGTTGCTTTGGTGCCCCTGCTTTTTCAGAGGACTGCGCGTCGTGAGAAAGCCTTTGAGCACTCCGCGTGCCACGAGCAGCGCTCTCCGGGCGGGCGTGCCCTCATCATCGTAGGGATAATGCGCGAGGAGCGTCTTGCCCCCATATTGCTTCACTGCTGGATCATCGACGATCGTCAGATCTTCGTGCATGATCTTGGAATTGAGTTTGTCTTTGAAAGTACGGCCTTCACTTTCCGAAAGCAGACGACTGCCCTCAAGACGATGACCGACAACTTCGTGAAGAAAGAGCCCCGCCGCGCGTGGCGACAGCAAAACCGGTCCCGCAAACGACGTCATCGGTTCGCCGCTTTCGACTTCCCGATACTGCTCGATGCGTTGCTTGATCTCGCCGGTGAAATCTTTTAGGCTCGGCATCTCATCGATATTCGCCACGTGATGCACGACGGAATAATCCTGATCGAGCTTCTTCGTGTGGAACCAGAAATAGGAATGAAGACTATAGACCGGCTCCTGCCAAACGCGTGTGACGCCTTCGGAGCTGACAAAAATCTTGGTGGCCTGCTCAACATTGAATTCCACGTAGGAATTCTTGATCTCGGGAAATTGTTTGTAGACGAGACTGGATTTTTTGAGAAAATCGCGCCAGTACTCAAGATCGAGCTTCAATTCCTTCAAAGGGCGAATGTCGCTCACCTTCAAGGTGGAAGTCGATTTCACTTTGAGTTCGGGCTTTTGAAAAGACGGCAGACTTCGATTCTGATCGAGGTAACTTACGTCACGTGACTTCTTGCCGTGAAACTTCGCGACGGCGTCCCGAAACTTGGAATCGGTCAAGCGCCACAGCGAAAAGCGAAAGCTGTCGAGATCGCCTTCGATTGGAAATTCAAAGAGTTCGGCTTCTTCCTGCTCCTCACGCGTTTCGTCCAAACCACCCTTGCTCGTCTGATCGTAGCCATAGGTGCCGACACGAACTTCCGCATAACAGGCGCGGCGATGCTCGCTCTTCTCCTGATAAAGGGCACCGTAGCGTGCACCCAGGGTCACCGCGTGAGAATCGCGCACAAGATAACTGATAAAGTAAGGCTTGGGATGACGAGGAGCTCGGAGAGATCGCATCGATCGTTTAATTTCAGCTTCCATCGCTAGGATGAGCTGCTGGCATTGGGATCGATTCATCAAGAAGCTCTCGTATAAAAGGTCGCACTAAAGGTCAAAAGTCCGAGACAGGAAGGACAAGGACCTTCCTCTCTATTACCTGAGCCAACCGCGAGTCGCAAGATATGGATAAAAGAACATGGATTATGGGGCTTTGTGATCGATCTTGATCTCAAGATCTTTCTGCCCGAAAGACACGTGTTCCATGATTCCCGTCAAATCACCAGGTTGATCCGGGCCAGCAACGCCATCCTTGTCGATACGAACTTTAACGCGCATAAGCTTCGGCGGTGGAGCATCGGGATTCATGACACGAAGGGCTTCTTTTGTGACGAGAAAAGAAATCGGCTGACTCAAGTCCTGAGGCAGTTTTTCTTTCATCGCACCAAAGGGCATTGGCATGGGATTCGCTTCGTCGTTGATGATGACAAACATCGTTTCGACACCGACGGCATCGCTCTTCAGTTCGTCGGAAATCTTGATGTTTCCCGACACAAAAACCGGCGACTGCTCTCCCATATTCAAACCGATGGCGACGGCTCCGCCGATGATGATAACGGCAATCAGGGCGATCCACTTAAGCACGGTATTCTCCTTAGTTTTTACGCTTCTTCAAAGACAAAACCATGGTAATTTCTGCGACGACCTCTGGCGAAAGACTTGGTACAGTGGCGAAGACTGTAAGTTCGGTGTCCACCCGCTCACCCGTAGCGATAGCCCGATCCACCAAACGCTGAATATCTTGACCCTGATTGCAGATGAAGACCACGTCGGCGGTCGGTCGCTTGAGAAAACGTCCTTCGGACGATTTGAATACAAAATCGATCTTCTCGCGACTCTGAGAAATGAGCTTTACCGCATAATAAGCAGCCGCGACATCCGCCCCGATCATCAAGGATCCGAAATACATGGAACCCAGGTGATTCTTGGTCCGTCGGCGCAATGGTATCAGCATCCTTAGGCTCTCACTGTTCACCTCGAGAATCCTTGGCCGAACGAAGGCGATCAAGGGGACATTCCAAAGGGCAAAGAGTCGAAGAAAGACGGTATCGCGCAAGGTTTCGGGAAAGACTCGTCCAACTGCCGACATGATATCCATAAACCTGACGCTCCGAGGGTGACCTTCACCCAGTGAAAGTACCTGAGCTAAACACAAGAATCCAACGACTTATGCAGAAATTGCGGGCGAAATAGCAGTGATGCAAACTGGCATGATTTATGCGCAATTCCGTCCTGTGATCAGCGGGAACGGGGCTCTCCTTTTTTTCTTCCGCAACTCCCTAAGTCAAATCGCTTGACAATTATTTTTGGCATAGCTAAGAAGCGCTGGTCATGAAAAATTAAATGCCTTTGCCAGGGATAAGATATGAATATTTTCGCGCGCTTTATTCTCGTGTTTGTCGTTTTTGCAGCCACAGCTTGCGGCACTGCTAAGTTCTCCGAAAAAGGAGCGACACAAGCCAACGCTGACACGAATCTTCGCGATGACCTCAGCCTTGATCCGGTAAAACCGCTGGTCCCGGCCTGTGATGCCAAAGAACAGGCAACCATCACCACACAAGAGCAAACACCTTCGCCAAACGAAGATCCGGCGAATCAGAGCCAGAACACAGTCACGGAAACAGTGATCGTATCGACGACCTGTGTGGCCCCTGCAGCTAAACAACCCGCTCAGAATTAATCTCGACCACAGATTTTAGCTGTCTCTCAGTTAGAATTTTACGCGGCCTCTTAATTCGGTGAGGGGCCGTTCTTTTTGCCCAAAGCGCCCCTTCCTCAATGCCTATCCTACGAAGCCCATGGCACCTTTCAGTGATTCCAGCCTCGGCGATCGTTAAGCCGATTTAAATGCGCTGAACAATGATCGGCCGCAACGATTGCAATCCTCGGAAAGAATTAAAGAATCTCTTAGTCCTTAGAAAGACCAAAACCTTTACTCAAGAATTTCATAAGAATTCCGATAAGTCGTCAAAGCGGGCGCTATGCGTGAGGAAGAGAGTATGGGTACTTTGTTAGGTCCTAAAAACCGTGGCTCCTTATCGTTGGCGGTTATCGCCAGCATCACAGCGCTGAGCGTCGGATCCTTCTTTGTGGCACAGACTACCCGGCAAACGCAGCAAGCGATAAACGAAGCGACGAGCGAACGCATGAAAGAGCTTGGACAGTCCAGTAACCTTTCCAATCTAGCTCTATTGCGCAGCCTTATGTCCGAGAGTCTGACTCCTGACAAAGTCACACACGAGCCCGCGCTTTTCCCAATCGACTACTTTGCGAAGACCTGGAATCTGCAAAAAAATTCTAACTTCGTGTTGAAAAACGTCGAAGCCAATAATAGCCAGATCACCGTTCGTTCCTTCGCACCAGGCGAAGCGACTATCGAAGCGGTTGCACCTATTTTTAATCAGACCATCGATCAGCTCTCCTCACTGAAAGACGCTCAAACCCTTGAAGTTGTGGCTCTCAATCCACACCCTAAATATCCCTTCTATATCGTATCTGTGGATGTTAAGGCCAAACGAGTCGTGAACCTTCAGGACTCGAAAACCAGTAAAAAAGACGTTGTCACATACGGCCGCATCAATCTCCCGGCTCCCGTGCCGCAAGAGATGAGCATGAAGATTCGCGGCGAGCACGATTCAACCTTCGGCGATAATTTCGGTAGCCCGGAGAAGCCACTCCCTCCTGGCAAATACATCATTCAACTCACAGGCGCAGGCGTGATCCACCACGGTGAAATCATCGCGAACGGCGATAAGATTCTCGTCGGCCTCGACAATCAAGGCAACATCGTGCACAAGGCGAATAGCATCCGCTCGGAATCCATTATCGGCGAAAGCCGTCCACTGGATTTGAATGGCGGAGAGGGCACGGAAATAGAGCACGTGAAAAGAGAAGGTTGCGACCTTGACGTTCTCAACGAGTTGACTCCAGGATCCGCTCCAGGCTCAATCAATATTATCGCCAAACTTATCGGCGTTGACGGTTCCGAAGCAGCGAAGCTCACCATCAGCAAACAAGTGATCGTAGGCCGCGTGGTTCCTTCCATCTCTGCCCATGCCGGCGCTCCGGTTTGCCAGAACTCTTGCCCTGCAAGCGCGGCCAACGAGATCTACAAAAGTGATGAAAACTTTGCGAACAACCTCGACCGGGCGCTGATCCCTGGCCGTCATGGCAACGATACTTTTGAAGCGGAAAAAACCGGTGAAGTGAATAACAAACGCGGTCGCGGTATCGTCTGTTCCAACTATGAGCTTTCCGCTCAGGAAATCAAAAATAAAATGGGCATGGATCCAAGCCGCGCCCGTGCGACAAACCCTACCCTTTACGCCACGGTCCTCCGGGATGCCATGATGCTCAAACAATATGTGTCTTACATGGCTCCCGCCTGCCAGCGCGAAGTTGTGGGCCTCCGCAATGGTTGCGGCTGCTTTGCCTCAGACACTCTGATTCTGATGGCCGACGGAAGCAGCAAAATCGCTTCGGATATTCGCAGCGGAGATATGGTATGGAATCCCAAAACATCGAAAGCTCAGATGATCAAAAAAGTGATCGCAGGTCCTGAACAGTGGCCTTTGATTGAAGTCAAATCCGAAGGCAAGGCCGTTGTCGTCACAGGCGAGCATCCTTTCCTCACCAAAACAGGCTTAAAACCAGCTTTCCAATTGACAGCAACCGACATCCTCCTGGATGGCGATAACGAAACGGCGATTGAATCCGTCACGACCCAGGTCCGCGCCGAAGGCGAAGCTGCTCCTGAAGTCTGGAACTTCGAACTGGTCGGTAGCTCAGCAAACGACGATCACTACGTTCTCGCGAACGGCGTGATGACGGGCGACCTTTACCTCCAGAACAAACTCAGTGGCAAACTCACCAGCCGCCAAATCGTTAGCGAATAAGATCACTTAGACTGAAGCGACCCACTTTGTTGGGTCGCTTTTTTTGCGCCGGTTATCCATAAGCTATTGATATCATTTAATAATACTATGTCCCCGCCCGCATGAAACTCAAGGGCCTCCAATTCTTACCGATTGAGAGATGGGAGGAATCAATTTCCTTCCCTGTCAGGCACCCTCCGCACGACTAAGGGAGACGTCTTTTCATGAAGCTATTAGAAGGTCCAAGCGGACTGTTCATAATCATCCTCTGCATCGTAGGCGGAATATGGATGATGCGTCAAAACGAAAGCGATCTCATCGAACAAGCTTCGGTGCGTATGAACAAGTATCAATCCGCACCGGCTAAGGAAAAGATTATCATTGCTCCTGCGGAGACGCAGTCGGAGAAGGCCCGCGATACTGCGCGCCGCAACTACAACATCATGGTGCTCAACGGTATCACCAAAGTGCCCTCCGTGGTGCGCAATAACAAAATCCGTGTGAACGTGCTCGCCAAGCCCGAAGCGCAGTGGTGCAAAACCGGTGACTTCGATTTGATCAAGGCGATCGCTTCCAACACCAAAGACAAACTCATCACAGTCTCGGTCGAATCAATCAAAAAAGGCGGCGTAAAGGTATCCCAGACTCTCAGCCTGAGTGATATGATCGCGCTGCAAACAGTAACCTTCGAAGTCCCGGCCGACGACGGCGCCTATGGGCTCTTCCTCTGTACGGATCAATCGAAAAAAGGCGCGTGCGGCCGCAAGGCTGCGATCAATCCTCGCATCTGGTCGGCACGCCCCGCCCAGATTAAGAAGCTCGCTCAAGACAAGGTCTTCTACTTTCAACTGCTCCAGGTGAAGGATGGCAGCCTCAATATCATTCCAAGTGATAGCTGGGGCAAAGAACATCTGAAAGATCTAAAAGCGCGTTTGGGCGATTGGATGGGGAGCGACGTTGAGGCTTTGGAAAAGATGGATGCTCTGGTCTCAAGGCTTCAGCCAATGCCGGCCCGACTGTCTGAGTCCACGATCGAAATACCACTCCCCTTTAACGATCTGCGCTGCGTCAGCCACTAGGTTTCTACCCGGACTTCAGCCGCGCCGGATCTCAAAAAAATCTCTTCTTTTTACACTTGGGACATGAACCCACTTCCGAAAGGCAGTGGGGACAGATCTCTATAACCGCATTTGCATTGCTGTTTTCATGCGCGCTAACAGGATCCGGCGTCTTCATTCTTTGCGAATCGTAACCCGCGCCTGTCGGGAGATTGGCGGCCGGCGAAAGCGCTTTTTTAATCAGATAATAGGCGGTACCAATAAATATCAGCGGCAGGACGAACTTCCAGGCGGCCGTGATGATACCGAAGCCCCCCTTCATCATGAAGAACACAGCCGCAAACGCTAATAAAAGTTGGTTGGAGAACTTCACAGCACTTCCTCATTTTGAAGCAATTTTGGTCTTGTATAAAAGGCCACCGTCAGTCCGGTAATCAGCAAAATCCCGCCAAAGATACCTCCAACCATCCAGAGGCGTCCACGGCCTTCCGGAACATTCTCGAAGGTATAGGAAAGCGTTTTACCGATTTCTCCGGCCCCAATGGAATAGGTGTCGAAGATTTTACCCGAAAGGTTCACACCCTTCTGTATCTCCATCCCGGCCGGTCCATTGACTGTAAAACTGTCTTGCCAAACAAAGACGCCCACCGACTGGTAGGGATAAGGCGCTGTGATCGTCGCCGTCGAACTCCCTTGAGCTGCAGGGAGCTTGAAACTGATCTGAAGCAGCGTTTCCCCGGATGGAAAGCTCTTGTCGATCGTGATGCCACCGTCCTTGCCAAGTTTGAGTTCCTGCGGGCTCAGGGTATCCTGGGCTTGAAAGTCGACCGTTTCCTTGGGGAGCATAACGGGAAAGGTCAACTGCTCGGGAGCCTGGCCATCGTTCGCGACGACGAAGATGTAGCTGCCCCAGATCGTGTCGACGCCTGGATAAAGAATGTAAACATGTTTAGGACCCACGCCCACTGCCGCTTGAGCAGGAGGGACAGAAAACGACCAAGACAAAAAGGCAAGCAGGCTCAAAGTGTTTAACCGAAAGAAAGTCTTAAGCATCCGTTTTGCCTTCCTTCATTTTTCTCTGTGTCGAGAGCAAATCGTTTATGTAGTCGAGGCGCCTCGCCGCGTCAATGTAGCGGTTGGAGAGATACTGTTTTCTCTGCTCCCAGATCAGTTTATTTATTTTCTTGTCGTCGAAAGATTTTTCATCTTCAATATAACGCTTCAAAATAGCGTTTTTGGTTGCGACAAGTCTCTCAGGCGAATTCAATGACGAAGCCGAGGCAAGCGCTCCGCCTTGGCCTAAAAAGAGTGGCGCAAGTATGATGAGAAATGCGGCCACGGTCATTATTCCGGCAAAAATATACATCAGGCTTTCTCCCGCGTTGATTTCAGGCGTTGGAGGTTTTGTTGCATCTCCTCCAGAATCACTGTGGAGGACCGCACACCATGACTGTCGGCTTTCACGCGGCGTTTCCACACGAGGAGCCAGATCAGGACCGGACCGAGACAGAGGAGAGTGATGGGAACGATCCAGGCCCAGGCATTAAAGCCTTTAACCGGTGGCTCCCGCAGGATCCAGGCGCCGTAACGCTCCACAAAATAATCGACGATCTGATCGTGAGTTTTGCCGAGGTTCAGTTGCTCCTGCACCTGCTCTTTGATCTGGACTGAAAAGCCCGCATCCGATTCGAGAACGCTGAGGCCGGTACAGGTCGGGCAACGGAATTCCTTCGCGACATCGCGAAATATAGGATCGTTCGTGTTGTACTTCTTGAGTTTTTCGCCGGGAAGCGCTTCGCTCGGGCCTGGCTCCGCGATATCGGCTCCGCTCCCTGCCACGCTACCCATGGGTGCCTGCGCAAAAACTGGAGTCTGGGCTTGAAAGGTCAGCCATACGATGGCGACGCTTAGGATATGGATTATTTTCATTTTGCTGTCTCCCATTCACCGGCAACGACGTCACGGCTTTTATTCCCGCGATATTTATCGAAGAGGGCGATGATGCCACCCAAACAGATAATCACGATCGCGAGCCAGACGAAGCGGACCGTAGGGTTGATGTAGAGGTGGAAGGTCGCGCGTTTGCCATCGGTCCTGTCAAAGTCAACCAGGACGAGGTAGATGTCTTGCCAGAAGTTACCGGCAATCGCGATCTCATTGAAGGTCTGGTCTTTCGTTGGGTACTTGGACTGAGCGGGGTCCAGCTCTTCGATAAATTTATCACCGCGATAGAGGTTCACGGGCGCCGTATAGTTGGTCGCGTTATCTTTTTGCCTTGGATCGATCCCACCCGCCTTGAATTCAAAGCGATAGCCATGGAACTCCCAGCTTTCGCCAGCTTTCACCGTGTTGGTGTGCTCCATTCCACGGTAGTTCCCCATAAAGCCGATGATCGCGATCATCATACCAAGGTGGGCAACCCAACCTCCGAAGTAGCCCATGTTTCTCTTGAAGAAGAGACCATAGTTAAACTTGAGATCGACGAAGCGGTAGTAGAGATCCCCGATGAGACAGCCAATGGCCCAAGTTGCCAGGTAAAGTCCGACGAGTTGAGCGATGAGATTTTTAAGTGTCGGTGTCGCCATAACGTCACCGAAATAGACGAGGAAGATCGTACAGGGAATGGCAAAAACGATCGCGCTCAGGATGATGCGCTTGCCGTTCGGCATGGCATTGGATCCGTAGCGGAAGAGGTTCCCCAGAGCAATGCCAAAGATAATACCAAGTCCGACCCAGGGGGCAAACATGTTGAAGTAAGGCGCCTGGATGGAAATACGCTGCTTGGTCAGCCACTCGGAAACGATAGGAAAGAGTGTTCCGATCAGAACGATGGCACCGAAAGAGATAAGGAGGAACTGAGTGACGACGAGGGCCGATTCACGCGAGACGCCCCATACCTTCTCGGTGTCGGAGGGCAAAATCGAAGGGGCACGGATCGCAAAGATAGTGAGAGAAATAAGCATCAGAGCCGCAAGGTAGATCAGGTAGTTTGGACCGATCGGAGATTCCGCAAAGGAATGGACTGAACTGACCACACCCGATCGGGTCAGAAAGGTTCCGAAGAAAGTCATGAAGAAACCCGCGATCGCAAGGACGATGCTCAGACGTTTCAAGTGACCGGTTTTATCCTGAACGAGCAGCGAGTGGAGAAGCGCAGTTGCCATCAACCAGGGCATAAAGCTTGAGTTTTCAACCGGATCCCAAGCCCAGTATCCGCCCCAACCCAATTCCACGTAAGCCCAACGTCCACCGAGAGTGATCGCGGCTGTGAGGAAAACGAAGGAAACCAGAGTCCAGCGACGAACCGATTTCAGCCAGCCTTCTGTAATGTCACCGTAGACGAGCGCGGCGATTGCGTAAGCGAATGGCACAACGAGCAATGAATATCCGGTGAAGAGCATCGGCGGGTGAATCGCCATGTAGGGGTTCTGTAAAAGTTCGTTCATGCCGCGACCATTAGGTGGCGCCGGGAGATTGGCAATGAAAGGATCCGAATGCGACCACGCGAGATAGAGCATCCAGCAGATGACAGCCTGGATCGCTGCAATCACGTAAGGCATGACATGTTCATTGTCTTTGGAATGCGTCCAGGCCGCGACTGTTCCGACGATAGTCATAATCGTCAGCCAGAGCATGTGAGAGCCTTCAAGCGAGGACCAAAACGCCGTGAGGGTGAAGATTTTCGGCAAATCGTTACTCGAGTTCTTCATTACGTACGCGAGAGAATAATCGCGCTGGAAGAGCGAGTAAATGATGAGTCCCGAGGCTGCGACTGTAACGACACTGGTGACGGTCAGTGCGAGCTTGGAGGACAGATAGAGACGCCGGTGTCGCCAGAAAGCGGCTGCTATCGCTGAGACAAAGCCGTAGAAACTACAGATAAAGCCAAGCAGAATGAGAAAAAAACCTTCGTTTGCGAACATAGACGCCTCTTTAGGGGTCAAAGACAAATGCGCGACAGCTTAATCTTACGGTTAAACTGCTTTTGCGGAATAGACGTTTCGGACTTGGATATTCTACACAGAATGAATTGAATAATCTTGATGAAAACGCGGTTTCTCCCTCATCTTCCTCTTAATTTGCAAAGGGGGACCAGCGCCATATTAGATGTAGCTTTCCATCCCCATTCGTGACACTGGGGCCCATACTGTATAAAAAATGCCGAAGAACCTTGCCAGAGAGTCACTGAGGATTGTATTCAAAGAGTCTTCATTTGAAGCCTTGCTCAGCGTAGAAAGTTTGAAGCCTATGCCTACACTTTATATCAAAACCCTCGGTTGCAAGGTAAATACTTATGACACCCATGCGCTGGAAAACCAGTTCAAAGCATTGGGTTACGATATCGTGGAAAGCCCCGACCTCGCGACTGTCTCAGTTTTGAATACCTGCAGCGTCACTGAAAACGCTGACAAAGAAGCACGTTATTTGCTCAGGCGCTTTCGCCGCGAAAACCCGGATACGGTCGTCGTGGCGACGGGCTGCTACGCGCAGACCGATTCCCAGCGTCTCGTCGATATGGACGAGGTCGACCTCGTCTTCCCCAACCAGACTAAAGACATCGTGGCCGTCTCGACAGACGACTTTGTGAAAAGGCTGGAGACACACAGTGGCGAGCCGCGCGCTCAAGTCTCTAAACTTCCTAGCCACGTAAAAGCCGTGAGCGGGAACAAGCAGGGCCATTTTAAATCAGCACTCACCATGCTGGAAGCCGATTCTTCGCAGACGCGGGCTTTTCTAAAAATTCAGGACGGCTGCAATGGCTTTTGCACCTACTGCCTGATCCCCTATGCGCGCGGGGCGTCCCGTAGCGTGGCTCCTGATGAAGTCACCCGGGAAGTGCGCCGCCTTATAGAACTCGGAATTAAGGAAATCGTCTTCACCGGCATTCATATCGGTGATTATGGGGATGACCTCGAAGAGGGCGTGACCTTCGTTCGACTCATTGAAGAACTCTTTAGCTGGCCGGATATGATTCGGATTCGGATCTCGTCGCTTGAGCCGCGTGAACTTGGCGAAGATCTTCTTAAAGTTCTAAGCCAGCGTCCAGAACTCTTCTGTGATCACTTCCATCTCCCGCTCCAATCCGGCAACGATCGAATTTTAAAGCTCATGCGCCGAAGTTATGACAGCAAAACCTATGCCGACAACGTAGCTCTTGCCCGCAAATATTTTCCGAATGCCAACTTTGGTGCGGATATTATTCCCGGCTTTCCCAGTGAAACGGATGAAGAATTTGAAGACACTCTCGCTTTTATCAAAAGCGTCGGACTCAATTATCTCCACGTTTTCCCTTACTCCCAGCGCCCGAACACAGCGGCCGCAAAAATGCCTGGCCATCTTCCGGCAGAAGTGGTCAAAGCTCGGGCATCCAAACTTCGCAAATTGTCGGTGGAGTTGAAAGAGAATTATCTAAGGCGATTTGTGGGAACGGAGACTCTCGTTCTTTGGGAAAAAGACACAGACTCACAAGGCCGCGTCAAAGGTCACAGCACCAACTATCTTGAAGTTTGCGCCCCACAGCACATAGCGGTGGTTCCGGGAACGATCAATCGAGTGTTGTTGAAGGGGTTTGTGGAGGACCACAGGCTCTTGGGCAAGCTCTTGGATCTCACTGCCCTCCCTCTTGAAACGCTTCAAGAAGAGATGCTGGGGACTTGAAGCTTAGAGAATCGCCATTACGAAGACTCCAAACTCAAGACCCGAGAGCCCTCATTACGAGGCTTTTGCCTTTATACATTGTCTTGCCGTTTCCAAAATTGCGTTGAATCCAACATCTTTGTTGAGAAACGCTCGCACACAGTGGGGAGAACGGGCTACCTCCTCGCTGCGATCGCTGGCGCTGATCAACACCATCGGCATGTCGTCTAGCAAGCTGCTCATGTACTCCGCAATCTCCACCCCATTGAGGGTTCCAAGATCGTAGTCGACGATCGCCACATCGTAATTTCTGAGCAGGCTCACAAATCCAAGTTCGGACAAGGAATGAAACACGTCCAGTTCAATGCCTTCCAAAGCCGCACTCCGCGCGAGTATCGCTGTGTAGCTTGGATCATCATCAATCAGGACCATTTTGGGGACTACGCTGCCGTCGGCCCCCGTCGTTCGTCTGAGGTCAATCGCACGACTCGGGTCATGCAATCGGTCACTGTGCTTAGGATCGGATGCTTTCGTGATTGGGGAATTCATAGGCGCTCCTCCGCGTTACGCTTACCAATCAAACACTGAAACCTGATTTTTGGCAAAAGGGGTCTCGCCTTATACAATACTCTGAATCACATGTGATTTTCCTAAAATTGATCATTTTTTTGTGGAAGAATTATGTGACAATAGAGGCTGGAGCCGCGTTACGGACATGTTTCGTGAGGGAAGGTAGTTGCGCGACGTGAGGAATATGATCTGTGCAAAAACTTTTAGAATTCGAGGGTTATCATCAACAGACTTTTACGGTCGAAGCTGGATTCATACGTCAGGAATCGGCGTATCGACTGGAGTACCGTCTGTCCGGCCCCCTCGATAAACTGGTGATCCCAGCCAAGGCAACCCAGAGCGCCCTTCGGGACGAGCTTTGGAAACACAGCTGCTTCGAGGCTTTCTTCCAGGACGTGAAGAGCCAGGCCTACTGGGAGTTTAATTTTAGTCTCAGTCGGGATTGGGCGATTTATCGTTTTGGAAAATATCGCGAACGCGTCGAAGCCGATACCCTGCCCATTGAACTTGTCATTCAACAGGAACGGTATCCCGGCGAGATCGTGATGAAGGTGGATATAGGACCTAGGGCTTTTTTTGAAATCGGCCGGGTGGGACTCACCGCCGTACTGGAGCATGGCGATGCAATCCGAAGTTACTGGGCCCTGAGTCATACCGGCGAAAAGCCGGATTTCCATGCATCGGAAAGCTTCATAATCAATTTGTGACAAGACTCTGATGAGGGACCTCTGAGGGCACCTCTTTCAGAAAATTTAAGCAGGACGAGCGATCCCCTGTCCACTGTCCGCCCCGCACTGTCCCTGTGATGTCCACCGTGAAGGTGACTGCACAGGGATTTTTTTGTTTCTTTTTTGTACGATACTGCAGATAGCGAAGTCCAAGTCCCATATCCTTGGTGTTGGTCGCCAGGCCCCAGTGCCTTTCCAGAAACTCACGCGGCATGCCGAGCCAGGTCTGGACGCGGCGCTGTAGAATGTCGGGCGACTGATGGGCGGCCATCGACATGTCGGAGGTGCTGACGCAGGAGATGAGAAGACAGGGGATTAGACATAGGCCCAGTGTCCATGATTTGTGCATGGTGTTGCCTCGAATACTTGGAGTGTAGTGTAAGTTTAGCAGAGTTGGGCAGGAGTGAAAATGGGGCTGGGGCAAAACGAAATGTTGCCCCCTGAGAGCTACTGATTAATTCCGAGCACGATCGAAAGACTTTCCACCGTCCTATTCACGACTCGAACGGTATTTGCATCCAACACTTCCAGATCCAGACGACCCGCTGATGGCTGTAAAAAATTAACGACGCCGGTATCATTGCCATCATCATGAGACACCACCGCGAAGCGCCCCTGATTGCCTAGGGCAGCCACTGCGCTAAAATCTGCGGAGGCACTTGAAGCAAAGAGATCGCCGTTTCTGAAGATCTCATTGCCCTCCCGATCAAAGCTGATGCAATAGCCTTCCGATCGTGTGCTGCAGACCGTCCAGTTGCCGTTGCCAAGGCTAATGGGCGATGCGCTATCAGCGCTTAGGGGGCTGTATTTCGTGGTAGCTCGAATGACATTCAAGTTGAGATCGAAGAGAGTCGAGCTCAGATTGTTGAATGAACTTGTCACGACCGCGATGCGATCGCTGGCGATGCGCTCGCTTCCAAGGATCGTTTCGTTGCCAAGTCCAGCGGAAGCGGCGGCCGTATTCGGAGTGCCATCATTATTGAAAATTGCGACGCGCGTGTTGGGGACCAAAGCCACGTCAGTGAAAAAAAGCATGAATTTACCGTCGAGGGGGACCGTATTGGTTCTCGCATCGCTGGACGTTGCCGCGCTGTTGTTCGAGGCGACAACCATCCCGTTTATAGGATCGAGAATATGAAAGGCGGCGGCATTGCCGCCAGCTTGCTCCGCGACCACCACATGGCCATTCGAAAGTTTTTTGAGATCTTTGATTCGGTTGTTGCCGGGTGATGTGGCAAAGATTGTTGGTGCAATAACAGTGACACCGTCGTTGCTGATGACCGTGAAATATTCGTCGGTCGTACCGCTTGGTTCATAGATAACGAGCAACCCATTGCTCACTGCGATGCCTCGAACCGTGTTGAGGGCCGGGAGAACTTTGGCGTTAAGTTTTACTATTTCGCCTTCGTCACTATAGATGTCGACGGCTGCGCTATGGGTCGCCTGCTCAGGCCAATCCCCACGCAGGACCGCGACGTTGCCATTGGAAAGACTAACGACTTGCGGACGATAGTAGCCATCCCAATCGGCACCCGATACTACGATCGCTTTGCGTCCGACATCGTTCTTATACTGCGAAACAGATCGCAGACGCCCGTTGCGGGCAAAGAGGGCAAAGGCCGCTGGGGTCATGCTGTTGAGATTGTGAGTGAGACTCAGCGATGCTCCCGGCGCGATCACTCCCGCTATGGAGAGATCCGCAGGGCCATTCGTTCCATCCGTTCCGTTGCTGCCAGCTGTTCCTGCTTCGCCAGCAGGTCCCTGTGGACCTTGTGGCCCCTGAGCTCCCACGACCGACACATCTTTATTCACGCCTTCCGAACAGACTTTGAATCCCCCAGTTGCTTTCACGTAATAAACATTGCCTTCACGTTCCGCCGTGCACTGGGGAATATCCGCTTCGGCTGAGGCTCCCGAAAAGACAGGTGTGCGTCGGGCATCGAGTTTGCAGGCCGCATCGGCAGCGTCGGGATTTGAACAAGTCGTTTTTGAATGGGCACTGCAGCTAAACAGGATCGATGCCATGAGGAGTTGAGACGTCGCCGCACGAATGCTGTTGATGGGGTATTTCATGGAGCCCTTTCCCTTTGGCTTTTTCGTGAGTTTAAGAACGATTTATTTCTGAAGAGCTTTATCGACATCTGTTTTAAAACTGTCGATCTTTGATGCATCGTATTCTTCAAATTTAAGTTCGATGCGACGTTGCTCAGGCGCGTTCTCAGCGACTCCGGATAAAAGCCGGTCAGAGCCCTCACCGATACAACTCAGCTTCTTCCTGGGAACCCCTCGGGTTGTCAAACGTTTGCAAAGCGCCTCGGCCCGCTTTTGACTCAAGGCTTTGTTCCGTTCTGGATCGCCACTCTTATCTGAGTGACCGGAGACGGAGATCTTGGTCCAAGCGTCGGCATGAAGGACGAGGACCTTCGCGAGTTTCTTGATTTGCGCCTTGGATTCGCGACTCAGGAGCGAAGATTTCGGGGCGAAGGTAAAGGTGAGCCTCTCAAGCTTTGGATATTCGGCTTTGACCTCGGCGACCGGACTCAAATCCTCCGTGGGAGGCCTCAGAACGAGAACATCTCCCGTCTTGGCTTCTTCGGCACCAGGCTCTGGTGGAGCCACAGGTTTAGCCATAGGGGTCTCGGGAAGAGGCTTCGCTTCGCTGTCCGGCGTGGTGGTAGCCGAGGACTCAATTCCCAGCGACACCGAGGCCGCGATCATAAAATTCTGGATTTTACGCTCAGTGACGTTAGCATCTTGGTAGACCGCCATTGAGAGAGCAGGGGCGTACTCGATCTGGGTCCACTCATAGCGGAGAACCAATCCCGGCGTAAGCAGGAACTTTGTATCGTCTGTATTTACGACTCCATAATCCGCGCCTTTACCGGAGTAGCCCCGGAGGCTAGGACCGGCGGAAAAGCTTTCGTTGAATGCATAGAGGTAGCGAAGATCGAGAAAAAAGAGATCGAGCTGCAGTTCCTGTTTGATTCCACGGTCCGAAACATCGCCATCGACAGACGTATGCTGAACGCCCAGACCTAGGCCCCAAATCCCAAAATTCGCGTGTGTATTGACAAAAAGCATGCCGCCCAGATTCGGCCCGCTCTTTTTGATCTCATAGTTTTCGGAAGATGTGACCGAGCTGCCGCCCCCTTCCAATTGAAGGCCATAGCTGCTGCTACTGCTATCACTCCCAGCTTTTGCCTCTGCGCTGACACAGAGTGTAACCGCAGCCAGATGAGCGACGATAAGCCGCAGATTATTATTCCCCACGCCCACGATGAATCCCCTCTCGGAGCAATTTTTCAATTGGATGGATTCATTAGAAACAAGGCTTGCGCCCTTGTCAACTCCGGAGAGGCATACAGAGCCTGGAATCCGGAATTGTCAGGGAAAGAGAGGAAAGTAAAAGGAGATCTTTTTGCAATGGACAAAGGCCGGGAAAATCAGTTCGTTTTCGGTCCCAGCAGTTTTAAACTATCGACGTCCCAGCCAGCGCCGACGCCGCTCGCGTCCGACTTGATTCGCAGCCGAAGACGGAAGCTCGAGTCCGCCCCTAGCTGTTCGTTGAGTTTGTATGTCGACCGGGTCCAGTCGCTGCTGCTCGTCACAGGTCCGAGTTCAACCCAATTCACATTGTCCGTGCTGACTTCGATAAAACTGTAGTCGAAGTCTTTCTCTAGATCGTACTTCATGTGGATCTCGAGAGTGAGATCCTTCGCCGTCACCAGAATCGCTTTGCTGACGAGCGAATCATCGAGATTATTCCTGTACTTCTCGGGCCATCCGTGACGACGGACAGATCCCCTGTCCAAGTGCCACCAAAGCTTTCCCAGGTGCTGGCCAGATCGTTTTCTTCGAGCCAGTGGACTGCGGAGGGCTTCACGGCAAAGCTCACGCTTTCAAAGAGTTCGCTGATCTTAGCCAGATTATCCAAGGCCCAAATCGTGATGAATCCGCTGCGGTTATATTCGAGGTTTTGAATCGAAGCGCTATACAGGCCGTCCGCGACCTTCATTGACGAGACGGACAGCTTCGGCGCTGGACCATTCCTCTTCGTTCCTACCTCTTATCGACTCGATCTGGTTTTCTCTAATCATCACCCTCGACTATCGATCTCAAGAGGCCGGGAGTTGTCCCTAAGCCCCCCATCGGTCGAAGCAGCCTCCTTCTTGATCCGCACAAAGGTAAATTTTTGATGTTGATTTCAGACTATTGCCGAGTTGATTAAAACGCAACGACTCGGCTTCAGATTAGACTTGTCCGCCCAACGTTAAAAGGCGCACACCCTCCAAAACGAGGTCGCTTCGGAACTCACCGTCTATGTATCGACTCATGATCTCGCCATCGCCACCGGTAAACAAAACACGAGGTGTTTCGCCTAGTTTGGTCATTTGTCGAAGGAGATATTCTATCAAAGCCACAGACTCATGAATCAGGCCTGAGAGCATGGCCGAGCGTGTGTCGTGACCGAAGAGCGTAAGATTTTCTTTTGCCTCAAGCTTCTCTTCATAGATTTTGAGAAGCGGCAGGCGATCCGTTCGCAGGTGGAGGGAATTTAACTTGGTTTGCAGACCGGGAAGGATATAACCGCCCAGGTATTGCCCCGATGCGCTCAAAGCTTCGATCGTGATGCAGGTTCCGGCGCTCACAACCAACACGGGCGCGTTGCGATATTGATGGCGAGCGGCTTCGGAGAGGGCCACGCGATCAATGCCAAGTTGTGCGAAATGATACTGGGAAAAGTCTGCACGAAGGCTTCGCTTCGGCAACGCCACGAGATGGATTTGATGAGGAGCCAGAAGTTCTGCGAGCTTGTCCCAAGGTCTGGATGCCACCGTAATACCATGGAGAATCCAGGGTTTCGGCAGACTCAAACTGAGGATGAATTCGTCGAGCTTCGTGCTAGGATCGGTATCCCGAATATCGATTTTGAGAATCTTCGCCTCGCTGCTTCGGGCGTTTTCATAAAAGGCGATCTTGACCAGACTGTTGCCGATATCCGCAACGAGAAGGGGCATGCCCTCGTGGAGCTGATAGATCCAGCGGAAGCCATGTGATACCGTGTTTATAGACTCGGGAGACTGATCACCGAGACCTTGCAAAAGCATGGCCCCGTCTTCGGTCACAGCTTTGAGTTGCCGAATCTGCCCCGAATCACTTCGCCAGAGCTGCCCCGCTTCGAGAGCGAATGATTCGTAAGTCTTCAGCCAGTTCTTTTCCATAAGTCGGGCTTTGAGAAAGTGGCAAAGCTCAGTCCCGATTTTTAGGGCATCGCGATCGGCAGGTCCGATGATGCCATCGATCGAAATGCTTTCCTGCTCTTCCACCTGAGGAGCTTCGTGCAGATTGATTCCGATTCCGATCAGCACCGGGCCCCATTCATTGCCGTGCAGGCGACTCTCGCAGAGTATGCCCGCGAGTTTGCGACCGGCGAAGAGAAGATCATTCGGCCATTTGATGGTGACGCGGATGCCAAAAGTCTGATGGATAAAGGCCGCGGTTTGTGCAGCCACCCAGAGGGGCAGCGCCCCCCGATGCGAGGCGTCGGGATGCTGTTCAGGCGGTAAAACAAGGGTAAAATAGAGACCGCCGAGCGGGCTTTCCCAGGACTTTCCCGAGCGACCGCGCCCCGCGGTTTGCGTGCGGGCTACGACCGCGAAGGGCAAGGCCTCGGCCTTGCTGTCGAGCTGCCGGGTCGCGAAACTGGAAGTGGAATCGAGGCTATCGAAAGCCAGGATTTTCATAGATCAAAAAGGAGCGACAAGTCCGACCAGCGCGCGGCGGTGATGATCGAACTGGTAGAGATGAAGTTGACGCCAGTCTCTGCAATCGCCCGCACATTGTGCAAGCGAACGTTGCCCGAAGCTTCGATGATGGCTTTGCCGTTAACGACTTTCAAGGCCTCGCGCATCTCCTCAACGCTCATATTATCGAACATGATGATATCCGCGCCGGCGGCCAGAGCTTCTTTGACCTCGGCGAGGTTGGTCGTTTCCACTTCGATTTTGATCGTGGGAGGCAGGCCTTCCTGCAGACGGTTGACGGCTGCGGTGATGCTGCCGGCGGCTCGAATATGGTTTTCCTTGACGAGAGCGCCATCGCTTAAACCAAAGCGGTGATTGCGTGCGCCGCCGAGAACCGTTGCCGATTTTTCGAGGATGCGGAGACCTGGTGTGGTCTTTCGGGTATCGAGGAGTTGAGTCTTGGTGCCTTCGAGGAGCTTCACGTACTCGCGCGTGAGAGTCGCGATACCGCACATGCGTCCCATCAGATTGAGCGCGATGCGCTCCGCCTTGAGAATCGAACGGGCACGGCCGGATATGGAGATGAATTCTGTCCGGTCTTTAGCGAACTGACCGTTTTCGACTTTGATTTGTATATCGAGCTCGGGATCGACCTTGCGGAAAACCGCAGCTGCGACATCCACACCGGCGACGATACAATCTTCTTTGCAGATGATACGCGCACGAGCCTTACGGCCTTTTTCGACACAAAGATCGGTCGTCCAATCTCCGTAGCCCCAGTCTTCTTCCAAAGCTCGTTCGATGATGGGTTCGATCTGAATACCGTGTAGTTCGTGCATGTCATGCCCCTCTGCCGTCTGCGGTAACTTTTACCCGAGAACCGTGGAACTTTGCAAGAAAGCAGTCTATTTGTCAACGAGGAGCCGTGAGCGGTCCTGAGACAATTTGTCGATCTCGCGCAACAGAAATTCTCGCGCTAATTCGGCAAAATGTTTTCTGCAGTATTCCTCGACGGATTGACGCACCAGCTTAGCCATTTCTTCCTGGAGCATCGGCTCGAGCATACCACTCAGGGGCGAGGCTCTGTAGGAGTGATCCTGGCTCGATTCGACGTAATCATCGTCCAGACTGAAGCTACTGGAAGAAGATGCATGGGAATGGGAGGTCCTTTCAGGCGGCAGGGGAGCCGATGCGGTAGCATCCTCCTCTTCATGCTCTTCCGGCCTGTAGGGCTTGGCACGAAATGGATCCGGGTTGAAAGGCTCTGCCGCAAAATGATCGAGGGCAAATGGTTCCGGGCGCGGCGACTCGGCCTTGAGGTCCAGGCGGGCCTGCGCTTCGGATCTGCTCCCATGATCGAGACCAAGATCAAAGCGCTCGCTTGCAGCAAAGGGATTCTCCACCTCTTCCACAAACGCCTTCGCCATCGGGGGAGGCGGAGGTGGCGGCTCACGCAATTCTTCAGGCAAAATGAAAGGCGCGGGCACTTTGGGCGACGACAGGTCATCCCGGAAACGGTGTGGAATCGAACGTCCCAGGGCATCGCGGGTGATTGCGATGAGTTGGGCGGCATCGAAAGGCTTGCGTAGGAAATAGCGAAATCCGGCGCCCCGGAATTGGTTTTCGTCGATGTGATCGTAACTGCCTTCGAGGATGACGTAGGCGGATTTCGGCGACGACTGTTGAAGGCGACTGAAATCCTGCACGCTCTGCACACCGGCAAGCGCGGCATCGATGATTACGAGGCTCGCGGGCGTGCTGGCCAATTCACGCAGACCTTCACCAACGCTGTCTGCCTCGGTGATGCTCACGTCGTAATCTTGGAATGCGAGTTTGATCACCCGTTGGATCGTCGCAGAATCGTCGATGACCAACCACTTTTCTGCCATGAGCGTCTCCTAAGCAGCTTTTAAACCTGTACGATAATATGCCACCATTCTAGCAGAGTTTGGGGTGGGTTAGAGCTGAAAATTAAAATAGCGGTGAATCCTGCCGCTGCTCAGCGGCAGGCGCCATATGAGACCGTGTTGTGAGGAGTAGGGCCAAGAATTTAGACTCGTAATCGAGAAAGATTGGAGATAGCTCTGCCCGAGGCGCATAGAAAAAGCGCCCCGGTTACCCAAGGCGCGCTCAATAGATCTAAGATTATGCAAACGGATTAGCAGGCCTTACGGCACTCGAGCTTTTCGTTAACAGCGACGAGAATGAGATTGCGAACGTGGCCATGGTTTTCTTTGATGGCGCGAACGACGAGATGGTAGTCGTCCCAGGTGAAGTGCGAATTTCGTTTTTCGCTGTTCAATTCCTTGAAACACTTGATGCGCAAGTTTTCGAGATAGACGGCTTTCGACTCGTAGAGACTTTTGAGGGTTTCTGCATCAAGGCCTTCGGCTAGGATAGGCTTAATCAGCTCTCCCATGATTTCACGGTAAGTCTCGTAGTCTGTCGCTCTATACTCAGCCATATGCGCTCCCTGCTATCCATCCAAGCTCTATATTGTTCTTGTCGTCCTCCGCCAACAAAACTTTAAGATACCACTAAGAAAGAGCCTTTAGGCATAGTCCAAATTTTCTTGCTTATCCTAGCATTGTCCGGTGGTTTCCCCCCGATGCATTCTTGCCACAGACCCTAAGATCCCTTAGACTGCTGCTTTACCTTAGCTGAACGTGGGCCGTGAATTGCGCCAGGAGACCTTGCCGTGGGCTTTCAAAATGGAAGTTTTTCTCTCACTCGCTACCGTGTACTAGGCCGCGAAAAAAGGCTTAGCATCAGCGAACTCAATAAGAAGTTCGCCGGATTCCAGGCGGGTACCCTGAAGTTGCAAAATTCGACTCGGGAACTGGAATACGCCTGGGTTTTGCCGGAAAACCCTGAGCTTGACGACCGCGGAACGACCGAAGAATCGTGGACTCTCAGCGACTGCCTCTTTGAAGATGGCATCCTGCTTCGCATACGTGTCGAAAAACGCAATGTCCCCACTCAGCTTCTCAACATCGTTGCCAAGAAGCGTTGGCTCGAGACCAAGGCTGAGGAAGCGGATGCCAAGTCTGAAGAACCTGTCATGAAAAAACAGATCGTCGATGAAGTGAAAGAGGAACTTCTCAGAATGAGTCTGCCAACGCTTTCCTACATAGACGCCTACTGGAAGGATCAGGAAGACAGTATCTATTTGTTTTCTCAGGGGAAATCAGCTAGAGAATGTTTTGAGGATCTCTTTCGCAAGACTTTCGGCCAGGCTCACAACCTGACTCTCGTCCGCATTCTTCCACCTGTCCTTGGGCTCGACGTTTGGAACGGTGGACATACCGAAATCCTGGAAAAAATCCGCCAGACTTTGCCCGGCGGTATGACAGGAATTGAAACTTCCTGATCGCCAAAAGGTCAGTTTCGATGTAAGTATCTAGACTTTAAAGCGTAGATCCGTCATTTAGTCATAAGTTTGAATTCATAGCTACGGCGCGGCCCTTTGGATGGGACGTTTTCGATAACGAGGAGAGTTTCTAATGGTTGAAGGTTCATTGGTTGCCGAGAAAAGCCTCACGATTAAAATTGGGGAATGGTTTTTCAAATGCCGCGATTATACTCCGATCCCTTTGATCATTCTTTTGCTGATCTTTGGCAAAGCCACAGCTTTGACCTCGACGATCGGTTTGATGCTCGTTGTTTTTGGTGAGCTCTTCCGTATCTACAGCGTGGCGTTCATCGGCACGGTTTCCCGGACCCGCAGCCACAGCACAGGCCAAAAGTTGATCACGAGCGGCCCCTTTGCCTACGTTCGTAACCCTTTGTATGTCGGTAATTTCGGGATCACGGCCGGCATCGCGCTGATGGGCGGAAACATCCCCATCTTTGTTGCCACCGTCGCTCTCTTCTGTCTTCAGTATTATTACATCGTTCGTTTTGAAGAAGATCTGTTGCTTGAGCGTTTCGGCGAAGAGTATGTAGAATTCATGGGTACAGTTCCCCGTTGGATTCCAAGCAAGTTGCCTAAACTCGATCAAATCGAATGGCCGGATGATTTCTCGCACTCTTTGAAGAGCGAAAAACACACACTCCGCACGATCTTCATTCTCAGCATCATTCTTGCTATAATTGGTGTTTCGAAAGCCTGAGTTTTAACAAGATAGAAAAAAGCCGTTTTCTCCTCGCAGAGAAAACGGCTTTTTTCTTTTTTACATTTTAGATAAGCAGAGTGGCGAGCAATGGATCTTCGCGTCGCGCCAGTCGATCGCAGAAGACGGTGCCGCCTTCCTCCTCCAGCCAGATCCAACCTTCAAGACCAAGTTTATCCCAGGTCCGAATGAGAAAGGGATAGCTCTCAACGTACCAGGCCAAATCCAGATCAAAGCACAGGATATCGTGCATGATGCTCAAAGCCCGGCGATGCTGGTGTACCTTGATGAGATCTTTCACATGCACGAGATAAAATTCGAGGCCTTCCTCTTTGAGATTGAGAGATTCCCAAAGCTGATGCATCGCGCGCGGATGAAGCTCCTCGAAAAGCCAGGTGGCCATGCGCCCGCAAAGGGCTTTGTCGAGCTTGGCTTCTACAAATTGCAGAAGGAGGTTGAGCGTTTTGATGACGACGGGATTTTCGTTCTTCACCGATAGCAATCGTTTGACGAAATCCACGGCGTGCGAACGGCCTATCTGAAGGCCGGAAAGGAGCTTGAGGCGTTCCTGCACCAAAGTCCATTTCTGTATGGACGTAACCTGAGGCACGAGTCTCAAAGGCTTAGCGCTGGCGTTGGCGTTGGCGTCGACCTCGCCTTCCTCTTCATATTCGTCTTCCAAGTCTGGACTCGACTTCGTTGCGACCGAATCTTCCTTGTAGCGGTAATCGATCTCGTCGTCCGCGTCATCCACGACGGGACTTTTGCCGGCCTTGGATTCAAGGATCGGATGAGGCGTGATCTGAAAGCTTTCGCTGGCTGCGGAATAACTCAAAGGTGCATCGGGTTCTTCTTGCCTGACGAATGGAGTCGATGCGCTTTGCGCGGCCATAAGCGGCTTTTGGCCCGTAGCGACAGTCTCTTCCATCGCGGCCATGGGCGGTGACGTGAAGGATATCGGTGAAGGCATTGGCTTGGGCTGCACTTCAACTTTGACGATGACTTCAGCCACGGGAGCAGCGGCCGGGGTCGCCGTCTGAAAGGGGGCCATGCCCATGAAGTCCGGTTCCAGATTGAAAGGCATCGTTGCCTGCGGCGGGACTGTAGTTCTCGGTGATGGGGCCGCCGAAGGAGCCATTTCCGAAACAGGAGCTGGATGAGCGGCTCCAACCGAAGACGATGACAAGGGAGTTGGAGCCAGGAGATCGGGCATCATCTCAACGGCTACAGGCGGCGACACTTCCTCTTCATAGACGAAAGGAGAAGCCGTCGGGGGCACTGTTCCTAATCGACTATAAGCCGATTCAAGGAGCGCATTATCAGGATCGAAAGCTGTCGACATGAAAGGATGCGAAGTAGGGGCCGACGCATCGGTCAAGGAATCAAAGACCCCAGGCAGCAGAGCAGCCGGTGGCAGATCGGTGGCCGTGTCTTCGTCATCGGCATCCAGGACCACAAAGTTTGGTCCGGAATTGATCGGATAATTCACATCCTTCACGGATGCCGATGAGGTGGCGGCGAGATTGATTTGTTCTTTGCTCTCGTTGAGTTTTTCGAGAGAGATGAGCATCGTTCGGTCAGCCGGTGGCAACTCTTCCTCATCATCGTCATCCGGTTGGAAGAAGGGCTGATTCTCAAACTTCTCATCGATCTCAGATCCAGCTGAAATATAGTCGTCGCCGATATCATCTTTGAGCGAGAACCCGGCTTGGGCTGGTCGTTTGCCGCTAGGCAAAGGCTCAGCGCGATTGAGAGTGACGTTGGCTCCGATGTTGCCCATACTGCCGATTTCCTCGGACAGACCTGAAATACCGGTACGTTTCGTATATTCAAAATTAAAGCCAAAGTCATCCGCTTCGTCTGCTTCAACCAGCGGTGGCAGGGGCTCGACCAATTCATCCGCATGAAACGAAGACTCGAGCGGTATCGATGTCGTCGAGGGTTTACTGGGCATATTGATCGGACTTGCACGGGTTTGATCATGTACGGGATGAAGAGCTTCCCCTTTGGGCATGAACATATCCGATCGAAACTGATCCTGCGCGCTCTCCTGCGGGGGAACCGTCGTGCGCCCTGGCGCAATCGAAGGAGCTTGCGCCTGAACCGGTGCGGAGGCAGGCACTTGTCTGGGTGCAGAGGAAGGAGAGGGGCTTGAGGATTTCGTATCCGATGGAAAGGTCGGAATAGGCTTATTTTCAAAGGGTTTCTTTGATGGTACATCGGATGTTCGAGACAGATCGATCGACGTGTGCCCTTGCGCTGGAGATTTGGCGCGCGTACGCTCGGCGTTCATTCCAACAGGATTGAGCCCATCATCGCCTTCGGGCAGCCCAGGAAATTCGAAGGAGTCATGGCTTGGTTTTTGGCTGGGCTTCGGAGCGCTGGGTTTGACGATTGCCTGGATAGCCGGCGAATCGGATTGGAGCTTGATAATTTCTTCGCGAACCAGGGCGGCATTCTCAGTTTTGCCCAAATTGATGAAACAGGATTCGACATCCTTGAGGGCACCGATCTCATATTCATTGCTGAGCTTTTCTTTGCGGGCTTCTTGAAGCTCCACATAGGCTGCTTTTAAGGCTGCATAAGGATTGCTCTTGAGAAGCAGCCCAACCAGACTCTTGAGATAAAGAATACGTTCAACCCCGTCCTCTTCGAGAACGAGAGTCATGAAGCGGTCGATCAATGTTTCATTGGTCGGCTTTGCTTCGATACGCTTGAGAAATTCTTCTAGCCCACTTTTCATGCCAGTAACCTCTTATCAAGATACTAACACGAGCTGAATGAGCTCCGCAGCGCAGCAACCAGGCAAATTCGCGACCCAAAAACGATGCAAAAAAAGCCCACCTCAGATCCCTTGGGGATTTGGAGCAGGCTCTCGAGCTGCCGCCTCATCGCGAGGCGGCACAAGGATGGATTACTTCTTAACTTTTTCCACGTATTCGCCCGTACGGGTATCGATTTTCAACTGCTCGCCTTCCGAGATGTGGAAGGGAACTGTGACCACGAGGCCGGTTTCCATGACGGCTGGCTTACCGCCGCCGCCTGAAGTATCGCCTTTGATGTTGGGTTGGGTTTCTTTAACGGTAAGAACCACAAAGTTCTCGATATCGACAGCCACGGCGCGACCTTGGAAGAAAGTCACTTTTACGACGCTGTTTTCGACGATGTAGTCTTTTGCATCTTCGATTTCAGATTCTTTGAGAACTTCCTGCTCGTAAGTGGCAAGGTCCATGAACGTGAAATTGGTGCCGTCGTTGTAGAGGTATTGCATCTCTTTGTATTCGAGATCCGGCACAGGAACCTTATCACCAGCCTTGAAGGTCACTTCGAGGACTTGAGCTGTTTCGAGATTTTTCAAACGAGTACGAACAAAGGCCGACCCTTTACCCGGATTCACGTGTTGGAATTCAACGATCACATAAGGTTTTCCGTTATGTTCGATCTTCAAACCTTTTTTGAATTCGGTCGTTGCATACATAAAACAGCATCCTTCGTTGGTACGTGGAAATTAACGAGTCAAAATGGAAGACACCCACGTAAAGAGCGATCCCCCTGAGGATTCGCGCCTAGGTTAAAAGAAAATTGGGATAGGTACAAACTATTCGTGAGTGGGAATGGGCTTTCCTGTGTTCACTGACCCTGTTCTAAGTTGGATGTAGAAGTCTCGCATCTCTTTGGCCAGGTCAAGGTGACGAAGAACACGAAGAACGGGTCCGCGGAAGTTCTGAAGTGAGGCTCGGCGCTCTCTTTGAATGCCGTTGCCAGGACCGCGGAGCTCACGCCCGGAGGTGGAATGGATCACATCGCCGTGCAGCCCGTCGGGGTATTTTTTTTCTAATAGGACAACATGGCCGTTATAAACCAAAAGATCTCCCGGCATAGCCCGACTGATCTTGCTGCCAATATCCAGGAGCTTATAACGCCCAGCCAGTTCCTGGGGACTTAGATTATTCATCAGGGAGGTCGTGAGATAGGTTGCACTGAGGCCGGCCTGTTTGAAGACTT
Source organism: Oligoflexus sp. (assembly GCA_014377445.1). Taxonomy (GTDB): domain Bacteria; phylum Bdellovibrionota_B; class Oligoflexia; order Oligoflexales; family Oligoflexaceae; genus Oligoflexus. The sequence continues at coordinate 6,093 of JACMPP010000126.1, read as the reverse complement.
CATAGGTATAGTGACTGCAATCGAGACTGCACTTATTACAAACGGGGCAGTCCGTCAGACGCTCTTTGGGTCCTGACTTCATGCGATCGAGACAGGTATTGCAGGCATCGCAGTGCTCAGGATCGCCGAGCTTGCTCCCGCCGTAAACATAGGAAACCGACCAAGTATCCAGAAGATCACTAGCCTTTTTAACAACTTGGTCGCGCTTGGGCAAAACCACTGCGAGGGCCGTTTGGCTCAAAGCAAAGATTAAGATCACAAGGAAATATTTACCAAGCCTCGACACTTCTGCGCTCCCTCTCAGCGGGTTATCATATTGAAGACGACCTTCGACTTGTAGACCAACACATCATCGCTTACCAGCACTTCTCATCGGGTGCCAGCGGTTCCGGCTTGAGGTAATGAGCGCTTGTCCAGACAGTTCCGCATAGCCTTATTCATCGAAGTCATGCTCATTTTGGGTCTGCTGAGCATTGGCCTTGTATTCTGGCATGTCGTCTGTGATGAGACGATGAATACCTGTTTTAAACGCGATAATTTCGGCAGCATGATGGGCTTTCTGCTCTTGTCCGCGCTGCGTCCTCTGGTCTTTTCTCCTTTGGGTCAGGCCGCTTACATCGCCGGTGACAGCTTTGGTGTGATCGTCGGAACCCTGCTCACCGCGCTGGGTGCAGCTCTTTCCTCCCTCATCCTCTATTTTCCGGGTCACTTGATCGGTAAAAAAGTTGTTCGACCCTGGTTAAGTTCCAACCTGCCCTCGACCTGGCGCATGATTCGAACCCAGGATTATAAACTCATATTTGTCACCCGCTGGATCCCGCTCTTTCCCTTCGATATCTTTTCGATCCTCTTTGGTGTCGCCGATTTCCACGCGCGCCGCGTTTTCATCTTCAGCTTTCTCGGCTGTCTTCCTGAAGTCTATTTCTTTGCGAGTATCGGCGATGGAACGAACAACAGTATCGTCCTCAAAGGCCTGACGACGGTCAGCCTCGCCGCCTGCTTCATGATGATTCCACTCTTTCTCTATGAATTCGTGAGTCGCAAGAAAGGCACCGGCCTCTGGGCTGCGAGTAAGAAGGCTTATTACGAACTCCTCTACGAAGCGCGGGTCAACAACGATATCGTGCGCACCGCAGTCTACTCAGCCGAGAAGATCCCTGTCGTACTCCTCTATGGATTTTTCTCATCCAGAAAGACTCTCGCCGTCATGGAGAATCTTCTGACCCGCGATGGATTTGATGTGATGAGCTTTAATCTCGGCGGCTCGCTCGGGGTTTTCTTCACGCGCGGCATTCCCGATACAGCGGAATTCATCGATCGAAAGATTCAGCGTCAGATGAAACGCTACGGTTTCAAGAAGGTTCACGTCGTGGCGCATTCCAAAGGCGGCCTCGTCGCTCTCTGGTGGCTCCTCAGACTCGGCGGGTCGCAGTACTGCGATAAGATCGTTACCATGGGCACTCCGTTCAAAGGCAGCTGGCTCACCTATCTGGCGATCTTCACGCCGCTCGGTTTCTTCTGGAAGGATGTGTGGCAGATGCGCCCGGGTTGTGCCTTCCTCAAGGAACTGCACGCAAGTCCGGTCGCGGCCAATCTCAAAATACATTGTCTCTACTCGCGTGAGGATAAAATCGCGACCGATCGCGAAGGCGTCTTCAACTATTCCGGACAAGTGACGGGCGTCCCGATGCATCACCTCTCTCATTTTCAATTCCTGGCTCGCCGAGATGTCGCGACGACAGTTGTGAAGATTCTCCATGATGAAGAACCTGCTGCCATTTTGGAAGCTGCCGTGGAACGCAGGAGTTCCAAGTCTTCTAGGGAACTTGGCCCCGATTCCGATATCGACTCAGAAATCGATTCGCAAAAATCCGCAGTTTAAGCTAGATTATGAGGCTCGGCAGATTACAGGAGCTTCAACAAGATGGACGTAGGCGGTTTGAGCAAATCCGGCATAGAGTCGTGGCTTCATTTCGAAGGCCATGTTCATGTGCTATTGCCCGCTCTGCCTTTTCGCTTACTCGTACGTGCGCGGGCTCGCAAGATTTCGCACCGTGAGCTGATCGCCGAACTCGACTACCTCGAACACGATTTCATCTTTGCGAGTTCGGATCTTATCGAACTCTTTCCCATCGGTGAAACCGTCAATCTTCAGTTAAGCAATGAGAGCGATACGATCTATGTAGTCGCCACCGCCGAAATTATGGAGCGTCAACTTCAACCTCATTGCATGCAGCTTCAGTTTGGTTTCAAGCGAGTCGACGACGAACTGGAAGACTTGCTCTCTGAACTCAAAGGAGCCGGATACCGCGCCAGTGGATCCATTCACTAATGACTTTGGCGTCCGCTAAGAGTCAGATCTACTAAGCCAAACTGCATAGCCCTCGTGGTTCTAATGATTGTCATTACCCTCTGAAACTGCTAATTCTTGAAGTCATTTTTTTGCCAATTTAACGGGTTGGGATTATTGTGCAAGGTGAAAAGCTATTGAAAACACCGAAAGACAAATCCACGAAAGAACGCGAGAGCGCTGATGCGAATCAGGAAACGCTTCTCAAGATCTTCACGGTTCCAGAGAGTGAGGAGAGCACGCTCGGTCGTATCGAAGCGCAGATCTCCAGCAACTTAACGGACTTCTTGAAAGAGCACGTCGTTTCCTCGGGTATTTCCCCGCAGGAACTCGAGCAGAATTTCCTTGAATCAACAATCCCCGAACAACCGATGTTCGTTTCCGAACAAGCGGAATACTTATTAAAAGAAGTCGTGGCAGAATCGGTGCACACTGCCTCCCCCCTCTTCATAGGTCACATGACTTCGGCTCTCCCCTACTTTATGCTGCCCCTGTCGAAGATGATGATCGCACTCAATCAGAACCTGGTGAAGATCGAAACCTCGAAGGCTTTCACGCCACTCGAGAGGCAGGTTCTCGGGATGCTCCATCGCCTTGTCTACAACAAGAGCGATAGTTTCTATCGATCCCACATTCAAGAATCGGCGAGTGCTCTTGGAGCTTTCTGTTCCGATGGAACCATCGCCAACATCACCGCTCTTTGGGTGGCCTTGAACCGCGTCTTCAAACCGACCAGTGATTTCGCTGGCGTCGGGGAAGAAGGCCTGTTTGCAGCGATGCAGCACTACAATCAAAACGGCGTTTGCATTCTCGTCTCGAAACGAGGCCACTATTCTTTGAAGAAGGCGGCAAACCTCCTCGGCATCGGCAAGAAGAATCTCATTTCGATTCCAACCGATGAAAACAACAAGATCCTCCTTCCCAAGCTTTTGGAAAAAATTGCGGAACTCAAAGCGAAACGCGTGGCGATCGCAGCAGTCGTCGGTATCGCCGGCACAACAGAGACGGGCAGCGTCGATCCTATCGACAAGCTGGCCGATATCTGCGAAGCCAACGATATTCATTTTCACGTCGATGCCGCCTGGGGTGGACCCACCCTCTTCTCGCGCAAATATTCTCATCTCCTCAAAGGGATTGAACGCGCCGACTCAGTGACCTTCGATGCCCATAAACAACTTTACGTGCCGATGGGCGCGGGCATGGCTCTCTTTAAAGACCACAAGTCTTTATCGTTGGTCGCCCACTTCGCCGAATACATTATTCGTAAAGGCTCGCGTGACTTGGGTCGCATGACCCTCGAAGGCTCGCGTCCTGGTATGGCGATGCTCGTGCATTCCGGTCTTCGCATCATCGGCCGCACAGGCTATGAAATGCTCATCGATATGGGTATCGAGAAGGCTCGCCGCTTTGCCGATATGATTCAGGCCACGGATGATTTTGAATTGATCAGTGAACCGGAACTGAATCTCCTCACTTATCGCTTTGTGCCAGTCGACGTTAGAAAATTCATGCAGACCTGTGCAAGCGAAGAACTGCAGAATATCAATAACCACATCAACCGTCTAACGATCACGATTCAGAAAGAGCAAAGGGATAAGGGCGCAAGCTTCGTATCGCGGACGGCTCTTGAACCATCGTGTTACAACGGTCAGTTGATCAACGTATTTCGAGTCGTCCTGGCCAACCCGCTGACGCAGGAATCCCATCTCATCGACATCCTCAACGAACAGAGAGACATCGCGCGTCGTCTGCTTTCCGGCGAACTCGCTCTGGAAAGTGGCGATGGGGATGAGCACTTCGAGAGCAGTAAAAAATCGGTTCCCACAATTTGAAACGTTAACATTTGTTAGCAGAGGTTTCCCCTCTTTTAGTAGCCAAATACCTCTGAACTCCCTTCTAAATAAGGCTTTTGAGTTGTCATGCGGCTTCCGCAAGCTGATCCACAGGCTTTTCACTTACTCGAGATAGCTGTCGACGGCCCCTCAACTTGTCTTTGAGGAGCAAAGACCCCGGTTGAAGGAGAATCGAAATGGATTTTTGAAATTCTCCTTCCTTGATTTTACCGATCATCTTGCCAATGGAATCGGTTTCACTTAGGCCCCACCTACTCGCTTCATCTAAGCGTAAACCAACGACTAAAGCGAAGGGGATGCACAGTTTTTCTTTACCGGAGTATATACCTTTTCCGGGTGTCCGTTTTATTGAGGAGCTTCAGAGAATGGAAAGCTCAACCGACCATCCCGAAAAATATATTCAGAGTAAACGCGACCAGAGTTGTGTTGTAAGCGAAAGATACAAGTGAGTGGACCAAAACTGTGCGACGAATCACAGGACTGCTTATACATATATCTGATGTTTGAAAGGCCATACCTAAAGTAAACGAAAAGTAGGCAAAATCGAAGTCATCAGGCGCCTGCCCGCCAGGGAAGATCAAGCCTTCTCCCCCTTTCGCGTCTTCGTAATACATACGAGCATAGCGAAAAGTAAAAGCTGTGTGGGTTAGAGCCCAGGAAAATGTCACGGCTGCAAGACAAGCCGCTGAAAGAAAATAGGTATCAGCGGGATCGAAGGCTTTTACATGACGTAAAACATAGGCTGAAGCAAAGAGGCTAATGGCGCTGCCAATGGAGACGAGCGAAAAAACTAGGGTTCGGCCTGGATCTTCGGCAACTGCTCGTTCTTTGGTTTCAGAAGCTGTCGAACGCACGATAATACTCCAGGAAGTCAAGAGCATGATAATAGCACCGACGTCCCATCCTACGATGATCGAAAGCGCCCAGCCCCATCGCAGATCCGCGACAATAACGGCAGTTACACCGACCAGAATAGACAACATGAAACGGATACTGGAGTGCCGCAGCGAGAGTCGCGTTAATCTTGACAAGATATTCATAAGTTACCGCTATTTTGTGTGAATAAAAAGAGGTTCTTCCGAGTTTAGTCTGGGTGGAGCTGAAGTCGGCCACAATGAAAGAGGATGGCAATCCTATAATTTGAGAAGTTCCGAAATCCCCGTGCTGCCGATTTAATGGACTGAATTTTAGAGTTAAATCCTTCGGCTGTGGCATTGGTTATGCGATGCGTAAGATAGGTGAGAATATTGTCCAGATGCCTCTTAAGCATTTTGGCGACTTTGATCATAGGGTCGAGGCGAGAATGAGTCGCCCACCAATACCATTCGTCAAAGAATTTCCTTCGGCAAATAATGCAGAATTTCCAGAATCCAACATTCACTAGGCAGGCTCTACAACTATAGATCTGCCTCAACATAGCCGACAATTGACCATGGAGACATGGCTCTCCAAGGCTGGGGAATTCGTCGGCAAAACAAAAGACCCCGGCCTTCTCATTCCTACCTATCGAACTATTCCATGAAAAATTGACTCTCGTCCATTCTATCCTTTATAAGATGACGGCAAGCTCCTTCAATAGTTGCAATCCTAACGAGACCAATCCAGAGCCTCGTTGCATCTACGATGAGACAACCCTCTCCATCCGATTAAGCTAATCCTGCAGCTCAGTCCGCCGATACCCGCTCCTGGGGTTTTATGGCGTTCATCTTATCTGCAAGTCGGCATCGATCCTTCATCTGTGTAGAGGCCCATTGAATAGCGGCTGGAACGGAATTCACAGCTTGCGCCATGGACCAAATTCTCATTCCGGTGCAGGCACGTATAAATAGTTCGGCTGTTGCTTTCATAAAGGAGCTGATGAGCTTGGGGCTGGATATGCGAGCAAGGAAG
>JACMPP010000125.1 GCA_014377445.1 Oligoflexus sp. | reverse complement strand
TATAGAGGAGTTTGCCGCCCAGCGTCGATCCCTCGTTCATGTTCACGCTGCCGACGACGACTTTATTAGTCGAGTACAGAGTAATCTGCTTCTTTGCAGCGTTGCCCGCGCCGTCGGTGACCGTGAGGAGATAATGGATATAGGTATCAACATTTTGCGGCCCGACCAGATTGAGCTGCCCACTCGCACCAATCTGCGTAAAGATCGTGGCATCGGCATCGGTCAGTACTGCCAGAGGATCGTTCGAGACCCGATACTTGACGCGATAGAGAAGGTTCGGAGTCGTAGTAATATTATCGCTTGCGGACCAGGTGAGATTCCAAGTCTTGCCCGCCGTGGTCTTGCTGCTAGCAAAGCTCGCGATGACCGGAGGGACCAAATCGGGAATCGTCGTGCTTTTAAAAGCCCCATCGCAGCTTTCATTCAGCGAACTGTCCGTGACGCAGACTGTGTAGTAATAAGTTTTGCCTGTGATGAAGTCTTTGCTATCGATGTAGTTCAGCGTCAGAGTGTCAGTCAAGAGCAGGCCGTCGACCGAGGGATTTAACAGGTTCGCAAAGTTACTGTCCACCTTGCGATAGACATGATAGGTCAGCGCCACGCCCGGCTCGAGAGCGTACTGGTCATCCGTCGCCGCAGCCCAATCGAGCAGGGTTGCACCGGAGACAAAGTCCAAGCCCAAGTTGGAGTGAAAGCTTGGTTTTTGCGTATCACTCGTCCGCACTCGGGCCACACTCAGCGTCGGATCGAGGAGCGTGTGATTGCCCTTGGCGTCGTAGGCCCGCACGTGCAGGGGATAGCTGCGGTAGTGATCGAGATCGGTTATCGTGCAGGAGGTGATCGTGTCGGGACAATTGACGCCCGCGCAGGGACAGTCTTTGAGCAGAGTCAGAGATTCGGCATCCCCGACCTTGTAGACTTTAAAGCCTGAATAATCAGTCCAGGACGAAGGCGCGATCCAGGTGACTTGAATCGAACCCGCCGCGGGTTTTAACTGAGCGCCGAGCGAGCTGATGCCTAAGAACCCAGCGGGAGGTTGGATGTCCGCGAAAGTAAATTTAAGCGCCTTACTCCGATCGAAAGTCGTGCAGTTTTGGGTGCCGCCGCCGATGGTCGAGGCGTTATCACAGGCATTGACGACAACCTCGAGATTATCCTCACTTTTAAAGCCGATGAGGCCGCTCGTGAGGGCATAAGAGCTCGGAGATTCGCTAGCCCGACGGGCGATGCTGATTTCCATGACCGGGTTGGGTGAAGACGTGAGCCAAGTCGTAATTTTGTACTCATAGATATCGGCTGAGCTCGAGGAATTCCAAGTGAGATTGACTTCCGAACGCCCGATATCATAGAGCAGCGTTTGCAGTCCGTCAAAGTCCGGCTTGGTCTTATCTTGAGTCTGCCGGGCCGCATAGTTGATGTTGGTCGACATATTGTTGTACTTATCCACGACCTTCACACAGACCGAATAGAAGGTTTTGGGCTTGAGACCGGTAAGAACCATCGTCGCTGGGCCCATCGCAAAGCTGGTCCCTGGCAGAGATAATTTATAATAAGTCTCATTGCAGGCGGCCGCACTACCCTCTCGCAGATAGAAGCGATAGGTCTTCGCCCCTTTGATTTCCTCGGTATAAGGTTTAATCGCCGCGAAATTCACGGTGAGCGTCGTTTCCTCTTTGAGCAAAGGACCGACGGCTAGCGAACTGATGCCATTAAATTCGGGAGGTGAAAGATCGCCCGTAACGACACTGACGAAGGCCACACTCGCGTTTCTCTGGCCGTGGACATCCTCATCGCGCACGATAAGGTGATAGGTTTTGCCAGCGATGATACTGTCGTAGACCAGCGTTTCGGGGACGGGGCTTCCCGCCGGAACGAGAATCGTTTTGGCCAAGGTGTAATCGCCAATCTCCGCGCTGCTCGGTCCATCAACCTTCACATAGATATGGCGTTTGCTGATGCCGCCGTCTTTCGGAGACCAGGGCGCGTGAATTAAAATTTTGCCGTTGTCGAGAACCGCACTTTCAGCTCCTAGACTCTGCGGCGGACCTGCGTCAGGCATTTGTAGATTTATTTGATCAGTATTAGGATCGCAGGTAAGCGCTCCGCAGGCTCTTACCCCGAAAGAATAAATGAGATCGTCACCGAGCCCGGTGATGGAGCCGGTGAGGGAGCTAACCTCCATCGATAGAGCGGGAGCGGCAGTCCAATCCAGATTGGGCCCCTGACTCGCGTAAAGCTTGAAAGCCTCAGCAGGAACCCCCTTGCTAACGCCCCATGACAGGAGCGCCGTATGGCCATCCTGAGCCGCTGCATTCCGGATGCCGGCGAAGGTCGGGGCGTTGCTGCTGAGAGGGCTTCCCTTCACAGCCTTGCTGCCCATGATCGCTTTGGTCGAGTCAAAGGCTTGGCAGGTGTAAGTATAGACTTCGCCTTCCACAAGCTCACGATCGACAAAGGAGGTGACGCTACGACTCAGGCTGCTGAATACTTCGCGCTGGTTGCGAAAAACTTTCAATTCTTGGTAAGATTTCGACGTCGGCCATTGAAAATCGACGCGAATGCGATCGGAGCCGACTCCAGTCGCAGTGAGACAACCACTGAAATCGTCATTAAGATTAGGAACTTTAATCGGCAGGATCACACTGTTGCGATCCTCCTGACCTTGACCATCGGTAAAGCGAACTCCGAAGTAGATCGTGCTGCCCGCGGCCTCTTGGTTAAGTGGATAGCTGAAGGTCGTGTCTTTGGTGAAGCCAACGGCTTGGTTGAATGCAGGGCCTTTGTAAATCGTATACTGAAATTTTTCGCCTTCACGGATGCTCGGCGACGGCAGCCAACTGAGCGTTGCATCGGCACCATCCACCTGAGCGAGAGTGATGCCAGTAAAAGCGTCAGCACTGCGAACCTGAAGAAGGATCGATTTGCTGCTCGAATCCGAACGCCCATCTTTCGCGAGAACCTTCACCTGCAACAGATAATATCCCTCGTCAAGAACGGGGGTCTTAAAGGAATTCGAGTCACGGGCCACGATACTAATCAGCTTACCGTGGTCTGCAGGCGAGAATGCAGGACTCGTCTGCACAGCAACCCCTGGATTTTTATCGTCGGGCGCGAGCTTGGCATCAGCGGGAATCAAAGATTTGGCATCGTCGGCACTCAAGGCCAGGAGAAAGACACCGTAATTTTCAATCTCGATGAGTTTAGGCGGCGTCCAGCTTAAGATAAAGCTCCCACCAGCACTGCCTTGAATGCTTTCCACTCCCGAAAAATCGAAAGGTGATTTCTGATCCTCGGTACTGATCTTATTGCAGCTTCCGAGACAGACGGTCAGCAGGAGCGTGCTTAAGGCTTGGCCAATGTAATTTTTCACAATCGTAGCCCTCTTTGATTAACATAGGCTCCATCGGCGATTTCCTTGATAATTTGAGGACGATTCGAATGTGACTGGCAAGCCTCTGATATCGATGGATTTCATTTGCATTGAAATCAATTCAATCAAGGCCGCGAATGTTTCTCAAAGGCGAATTCGTAATTTTATAATCGTATTTTTTGAGAGATAGCTTTTAGCATCTGCTGCATATTATCGCTAACCCACGGAACGAATGAGGTTTATTTACCCCAGTTGAATTCTATTCAAGCTTAAACAACTCTAGCCGATAGAGCCTAAGATCAAGGGGAGAACGCACGCTCATGTTCAGGCTACTCTATATCCTTAGCATCTCATGGCTCCTGGCTTGCCAAGAGCAGAGTCGCGTTCAGACGGAGGAGGATTTTTCCTCTGCGACCGATCCATCCTTCAACGATTTTCTATCTTTGCACCTCTTGCCCGAGAGCACTGCTCTCATCGCCGGGCGCACGGTAAGTTTCGAAGCCCTCGGCATCTTACCCTACGGCAAGTCCGCTTCCATCTCGACTCGTGGCGTTTGGACTTCCGCAGATAGCAGCATCCTCGAAGTCTATGAAGGAGGATCCCCCGGGCGTTTTCAAGCTAAGCGCGAAGGCACAGTCGAAGTCAGCTTCACCTTCGACACAGCCGTGCTCAAAGGCCGCGTTACGGTGGCTCCCAAGATTTTAGAAGATCTGAAGCTCTCAGTCCCCGAATTAAACGTCGGGCTCGAATCGATCACCGATGGCTACCGCCAGCGACCGATCGAAGTGAAGGTCTTTGGCATCTACAGCGACGGGACCACCGCCGATCTGAGCGACGATGCCGTCTGGTCGAGCGAGGACGAAGAACATCTGTCGTCGCAGGGCAAAGGCATTTTCTTAGGCAAAAGCCTTACGACGACCACGGTGCAGGCCCGCGTCGATGCCCTAGAAAAATCCATTCCGGTGCGGATCAGCTCGATCGATCGTCGTTTTATAGGCTTTAGCCTCCAGCCTTCTCCTCTCGTCATCCCGATGAACACGACGATGCCGACCCTACTCTTGGCTAATTTTTCAAATGGTGAAAGTCAAGACATCAGCAGCGAGGCGAGTTTCCAACTCAACGATCCAAGCGTTGCCTCGCTAGGAACAAATCATTCGTTGCGTGGCCTTAAGATCGGCGCGACGGATTTGCAAGTGAGTTGGGCCGGTCACAGCGAAAGTTTTCACTTAAAAGTCGCAGAGGCCGAGCCGGTGGCGTTAACGATCCTGTCACCATCAAAAAACTTTCTATTGCCGAAGGGTAGCGAGGAAAATTTCAAGGCTTATCTCGACTATTCGGATGGAAGTCACATCGAAGTCACGAGTCTAGTGCAGTGGTCGGTTGCCGACAGCTCATTTTTAACTCGAGTGGGAAACGCGGTCGACTACGGTCATTACAAGTCTTTTAAAGTCGGTTCAACCCTCCTCAGCATCAGCTTTAGCTCCTTCACCGCAGCTCAGCTCGTCACGGTGCCTATCGCCGGCTTAGTAAGCCTTCGCATCGATAGCAAAGTTCCGGGACCACTCGGACTTTTTACCGAAAGCCTTTACACGGCAACAGGGACGTTTACCGATGGAGGCAGCCGTCTCGTTACCAACGTGGTAGCATGGTCTGTGCTAAGCGATGGCGGTAGTGCTGATGTTTTGTCCATTGGCAAGCTCCGTGCCACGGTTCAGGGACCCATTCGCCTCAAAGTCAGTTTTAGAGGCTTAAGTCAGACTCTCACGCTTCTTGTCGGTCCTCCCGTCCCCGTTTCGATAAAGATAGAACCCTTGCCCGATGTCGATCCCATGCCGATCAATCTCAGCAGTGGGATGAATCCGCTCGTCGCGCGCGTGACCTACAGCGACGGCCAGGTTTTGGACAAAACCAGCGCTGCGACCTGGGATTACAATTTCTCTGACACCGGTCTGAGTTTTGCGGGTTATGTGCGCGACGAGCCGGGATTTAAAGGGCAATTGACGCCGCTCGCTCTGGGAAGGTTTCGGCTGATTGTCACGATCGATGGCGTAACGGCTACCAAGGAAGCGGAGGTGATCCCATGACTCTTCGCGCCAAAGCTTTGACCCTGAGTCTCTTTGCGCTCGGCCTTGCCCTCGGCTCCTGCAACAAGGCCAAGGAAGCCAAGTCGGAACTTTTGAAGGTGAGCAACAGCGATCTGCAAAATGTGATACCGGATCAAATCATAGTGTCGCCAGCTCAGGTCAGCTTGAGTGAAGGGGACGTTATCCGCTTGTCGGCCACGGGAATTTATCCTTATGGTGAGGTTTCACTGCTAGAAAAGGACGTCCGATGGACATCAGACAACGCGGCAGTCGTCAGCATCGATGCCACCGGTCTGGTTCGAGCCCTGAAGGCCGGCACGGCAATCCTCAGTGTGGAACGCCTCGGCGTCACTCAACAGGTTGCCACCAACATTAAGCCGGCTTCGCTCGCTCAGATCATAATTTTTCCTGAGAAGCCCTCGATCACCCTTAGCAATCATCTCGGATCCACGCTTCCCAAAGACTTTGGCCTTGAAGTTTATGGTCTGATGACGGATGGAAAGCTTGAAGATATTAAAAGCGAGGTGACTTGGGAAACTCAGCTTGAAGACGCCATCAGTCTCGAAGCAGGCGGCGGCTTCAAAGCGAAAAAACCGGGCAAGTGGAATCTCATCGCTCACTATCATGAATTTCAGCAGAAAAAACTGGTACACATCGACATGCGGCCTCTAGACGTCGTTCGCTTTGAGCCACTCGAAGATCCCTTCCGCCTTCGTCTAGGCGACATTCGAGCCATTCCACTGCGCGCCATCATGAACGACGACTCGGTATCGACGACCTTGGTCGGTGCTGTGATAAGCGCAGCCGATAGTCGATTGAAGGTTCAAGGCAATCGCATCGAAGCGAGTGGTATCGGCCCATCGGCCCTCAATGTTAAAATGGGGAGTCAGACCTTCACTTTGAAAGCTTACGTCGACCCTCCAGCGGTTCTCTCACTCACACTCGATCAGGAGGCCATCGCTCTGCATCGGGGCGAGCGCCGGAGCTTTATTGCTAGCGCGCAATTCAGTGATGGTAGCAGCGCCGACCTCACGACCGCTCTGGCCAGCACAAGTTCCAACCCGGCTGTGGCCACTGTATCCGGAAACACCATCGAGGCCGTCAGTCTAGGTGCAGCCATTCTCACCGTGGCCTATCGCGGCGTTTCCACTCAGGTCCTGATCAATGTGGGGACCCCTATCTTGGCGAAGATTGAAGTAAGGCCAGCGGCGATCGCCCTCAGTGCGGGACGTTCGGCCAGCTACGCAGCAATAGGGATTTATACAAATGGCGCTGAAATCGATCTGACTAGCCTAGCCCAGGCGACTGTTCTTCAAGCATCACGGGCGGAAATATCAGCCCCAGGCACTGTTTTAAGCAAATCAAAGGGCAATACTTCGCTGAGCGTAATCTATATCGATCCGGTCACGACACGAAATTTAAGCGGAGTGGCAGCACTTTCGATCAGCGATGCGTTGCTTGAGTCGGTTAGCTTCGATCCGCCTTCGGCGGATAAACCGGCAGGCCGCTACGAAGAATTTCGGGTGAAAGGCCATTATTCCGATAACACTGAAGTCGACATTTCCAACGACGTCAGCGTTACGACGGATACCTATTCTCCTGGTTACAGCTATGCGGCGACTGTAGCTCGCAACTCCCTGGGTCATATTCGTGTCACGGGCATCACCGTCGGCAACATTCTCATCAAAGCTCGGCTGGGTACGATATCGGGATCGGTGGTTTATAGGAGTGGTCCTAAAATTTTAGACAGTGTTTATATTCAACGCATTCCCGCGACGGGAGCACCGGCGGTTTTGGTGAAGGGCCAGAGTACTGATTTCGCGGCAATTGGCGTGTATTCCGACAGCAGTCAAGAAGACGTCACCCTTCCCACTGCGGGTCGTACGGTAACATGGGGTTCCCCTGACCCGAGTATTGCCACTTTTGTTGCCAGTGGCAGTCGCATGCATATGAATGGTATTTTTCAAGGTCCGGCCTCGATCAACGTTTCGGTCGTCGATGCCACCCAGGGACTGACCTTCGCGAACGGCTATGGCATCAACGTCAACATCCCCTGCGGCGGAAACGGCAGCAAAACCTTAGGATATTTCTGCTATTATCTTGGCAATGCCGGGGATAGCTGCAACCAAACCTGCAGCGCTGTGGGCCGTGCCTACGAGGGGGCTACATCATACTATTCAGGCAGTTTAGCAGGCGCGGGCGGCGACCAGGTTTGCAGTGATTTCTTTAGTATCCATTATCAGGAGTTGCAGACGAGTTTCGACAACGATGCCACGGCCACCAAGGGCATTGGCTGCGCCATGTACGAGGTAGGGGACGTCACCATCGGCCTGAGAGAATGGAGCGTCGTCACCGACGGCGCTTCATTCCTCCCCAACTTCAGGAGGTTTTGTAGCTGTGAATAATTACCTGCTAAGTTTCATCCTGAGCCTCGTCCTCTGCAGCTGCAACAAGGCTACTCAAAGCCAAGCTGTGCCCGTCGATACCGCCAAGGTCGAACAGCTCAAAAAGCTTCTCGCTGAGCAAAAAATTGCCTTTGAAAATAGCCCTGCGGATAAAACTGGGGCGACGGCTCCCACCCTCGATCCTAACCGCGTGGTCGGTATTAAGGTGACACCGTCCTCATTGAATCTCATCGAGGGTCTCGACACAGCCGTTTCCGTTACAGCTGTGCTCGCTAACGGTCAAGATTTGTCGCTTTCGGATCTGCTAAGCATTGAAGTCCTCGACCCAAAGATCAGCTCGATGGCGAGCAGCGCGGTGAACGCGCAGTACACGGTGAAAGCCCTAACGCCGGGCCGCACCACGATAAAGGTCGTCCGTGGGGAGTGGAATGTGAGCTTCGAGCTGCTCGTCAAGCCGAAGGAGCTCGTCTCGATTGAAGTCTTTCCCAAATCCATAGCCCTCGGTACTCCAACGCGTTTTAAACTCTTAGCTCTTTATAATAATGCCAGCAAAGCTGAATTAAGCTCCGGCGTGCAATGGGAATCGATGAGCCCAAGCTTCATCAACAGTGATGCTCAAAGCGTCAATACCGGTGTCTTCACCGGCTCAAGAGTCGGCGCCGCGGGCGTGCGGGCCAGCTATGCCGGGCAAACCATAGTCAGCCGAACCGAAGTTCAAATGCCTCAGATTCGATCGATTCAAGTGGTGAGCGAAGTCGATAGCTTTCTGCTGGGTGCTCAGGCTCAACTCAAGGCTATGGCGACTTTTATCAGTGGCAGCAGCTATGATATTACGAGCTCGGTAGCCTGGTCGTCGGCTGATCCGAGTATCATCAGTGTCAACGCCGCAGGTGAGGTTGATGCTTTATTTCCAGGCGATGTCCAAATCGCGGCCAAATTCGGCAACGTCTCGGGTGCAGCAGGTTTCTTTGTCACCAGCATCAGCTTTCAAAGCTATCGGATTTCGGCCATAACTGCCTCCGTCCCGGCTGGCTTGACGACTCAGCTTCGTCTCTTCGGGGTCAAAAGCGATGGAAGTGAAATGGACATCAGTGCTTATGCTCGTTGGTCAAGCCTCGATACTCAAACCGCTCAATCGGGAACGACCATGACTCCCAAGCAACCGGGTGTGTTTTTGGGAGTTGCCTTGGGGACGACCACGATCACGGCTCGCTACGGTACGAACAGCCGCACGGCGACTCTCACGGTGACCGACGCCGTGGTGATCGGACTCAATTTGACCAACGATAATCCGACCGGGGTCTGTGGAGTCAATGTACCTCTTATGCGCGTCGAGGGCGTCTTGTCCGATGGCAATTCCAAAGATCTCACGGCCTTGGCAACCTATACGATCGATCCTCCAGAGATGGCCATACCGCACACCGATCCCGCTAAAAAAGGCTATATCGTGACCATCAAGCCCGGCGCTGCCAAGGTCAAGGCTAGCTATACCGAACTCACAACCAACCTCACTTACACGGCGACTCTCCCGATCTCGTCCACCGCCGCAATCCGTCTCGGCACTGGCATCACGGCGGCGAAGCTCTCGGTTGCGTACGGGGAGTCCTTAGCTCTCAAATCATCGGAAATTCTGTCCTGCGGAACGGGTCTAGACTTTACCCTTACGAGTTCTTGGCTGACCGACAATGAGTCGCCACCTATGAACACTGTGTTGGATGCTGCGCTCAGCAAAGGTGTCCTCAATACCCTTGATATGGTCGATCCACCGACCACGAGTTCGGTGACAATGAAAGTCTCGGCGATCAAGGGCTCGCTCCGAAGCGACGCGAATATTGTGGTTCGCCCGAAGGAAATGCAGTCCATCACCGTGATACCCGATCTCGCCGATCTCGACGTTCGCGACTCAACCCTCCTGAACTTGACCGCACGTTATTCGGATGGATCGACAGTCATAATCGATGACATCGCGAATTTTCCTGGTTATTCGGTTCAATTTGCAGTTGCTGACTGCGTAGAAGTAGGCTGCGCTACTGTCCTCAACAGTGCGATCGGTAGCCTCAAGGCTCTCTCCAAAGAAGGCATCGTCAAGGTCTATGCGAGTCTATCAACCCCTCAGGGCTATTCTCTTTTGTCAGCCAAAATTGAAGTCAACATTCAGAGCAAATGCGCGCTGGGGCAAAGGGCTGGACTCTATTGTATCTTTCAAGGAGCGCGCGGCAAGAGTTGCACGCAGGCTTGCGCGGCCGTTGCGGGCGGCTCCACTTATAACGATGGAACCTCAACCCTCTTCGGCAAAGATGGTCTCAGTGTCGAATGCAATGCCGCTCTCATCAGCACGGGTTACACGCGTGGGCTTCAGACGACCAGTAGTGTCGTAAATCTTGGCGTCGGCTGCTCCGTTTGGACGATCACCGCTCTCAATACGCTAAAAGGATACTACGATAAATCGATCACCACGACTGCGGCGGCTGTGCACCCGGATTATGCACGGGTTTGTGCCTGCAACGAGCCTTGACCGAGAAGGGTCGAGACATTTTCAGAAGGTTTATGTCTCAACTTATAAAGCTCAGCTGCTAGAGGCAAGACTCGGCAATTCCAAGACAAAACGAGTCGAAGAGGCCAGCTCATCTAAGTAGAGGCGACCATGGTGCTTGTCGGCTATCGCTTTGGAAATGCTCAAACCTAGGCCGGTTCCTTGCCCATAGGGTTTGGTCGTAAAAAAAGGTTCGAGTATGCGCGAGCGGATGGTCATGGGAATACTCGGTCCACCATCGGTGATGGAAAGCAATGCGACCTTGTCGCCTTGCTTCAACTCGAGCTGAATCCAAGGCTTAGACTGATCTTTTACAGCATCGAACGCATTGTTTAAAAGATTGATAATAATTTGACCGATTTCTATGGGCCGGCATATAGCGGTGACATGGAGATCTTGGATAAGCAGCGTGAACTCGATGGAGTGACGTTGAAACTTATCGCGGCAAATATTCACTGCATCCTTAACTATATCGTTTATGACGAAATCCACCATATCGTCCGCTTGGCTGTTGCCGCCCGAAAGTCGCAAGAGTCCACGGATTATTTCAGAAATCCGTTCGATGGTGAGCTCGGCCTGACTGCCGAAATAATCCAGTTTTTCGGGCGACATGCTTTCACTTTTGAGGTGCTTTCTAATAATCCGCACATAGCCAGCTATGATCGTCAGGGGATTGTTGATCTCGTGGGCGATGCTACCTGCCATTTGGCCGAGCGACGACAGTCGGAACGAATGCTGGATGAGTAGCTGCTGCTTGGCATTCTCCTGGCTTCGCCTTTTTACCTCCATCTCCAGGTTTAAGTTGAGGCGTCTGAGCTGTTGCTCGGTCTGCTCGAGTTCACGATAGGATTTTTCTATGTTGCCCTGCATTTCGATAATGGCATCGCTCACATCCTTAAGCTCACCTTGCCAAAGTTCAGCTTCGATGAAACCGATGGCGGGAAGCGACTGCGGATTTCTGAACTGTAGTTCTCGAGCATAGGCCGCAATCTTTCGCAGCTGCCGCATGATGAGCTTTTCGAAGATGAGGAGCATGAAAATTGCGACCAGAAAAGTCTTAGCTCCTTGAGCGAGCAGGATGACCAAGAGTTTCTTACCGAGATTATTATAGATTCGCTTGGTATCAGATCCTAACGTCAAGTGACCGACTAGTTGCTTGGTATCGCCTAGCTGATAAAAAAGATCTGTTGTATGAGTCATAAAATCAGCGTTTAGAGGCTGACTTTCACCTACTGAAGTCCCTTCGAGGAACTCGATCCTCACATAGTCGATCATCGGCAGGGAGGCTAGACCCTTGTAGATTTGCTCGACTAGTTCGACATCCACATGCCACAGCGCAGCTGCGATCGTACCCTGATTGCTGTCTTCAATATGGCTAAAGGCACTGGCGACGTTACGGACATCATTTCGGTAATCGTAGAAGAGCTGAATAAAGGTGACAAAGACGGTCACTACGGAACTGCATACGATGATGGAAAAAACAATTTTTCGAGTGAGGGGGGAAGACCCGACCAATGGCTTAAGCAGTTTTCTTCTCACTCTTGGTACGGCCTCTATGTTCGGGGTATGGGCCGATCATGCTCTTTGCAATCACGGCTTAAGCTCGCTTTCACTATTCCTTGGGCAGTCGAAAATCGTAGGAAGCCTTGGGATAAAGGGTCTTCGAGTACTGACGGAAGTTGAGCGGCACTTTTTTCTCGGGGTTCATAATCTGGATATAAAGGGGTAACTGACTCCGCGTTACGGGCAGCATAGGCGTCAACCCTCCATCAAGTTCGAGAGAACCTGTCTTAAAGTAATCGTAGAGGATGACCATGGCCCGAGCTCCATCAAGAATGTGCCCTCCGACACTCGTCACAAGATCGCCTTTTTGGATAGCGGATAGGGCTTGAGGGGAAATATCGATACCGCCGATGAAAATATCTCGTCCAGGCACCTGACCCAGGCTCTTGGCTTTTCTCACCACTTCCAAGGCGATAGCGTCGTCACCTCCCCACACGGCGTTGACATTAGGATAACGCTTCATCAGGATTTCATAGCGATTCGCTACGTGCGCTGCTGACCATGAGTCGAAAATATGCTGATGTAAGGTTACGTCTTTGAATTCAGCAACTGCTCTCTTAAGCCCGGCTTCGCGAAGCCGGGCTGGGGAATCCGCCTGATCGCCGTTGATCGCCAGCAAATCGATATGCTTTATGTTCTTGGCGAGCATGTTTTCTCGTAGCGCTCGCAGCAATTCATAGCCAGCCTGCTCATCGTCAGGGAGCAATTCACCGATGAGATAAGTATATCTTTCTCGGACTCCCGGCTCAAAGTTGATGGGGGCATTGATGGAGAAGGCCTTGATTTTGTACTTGGTCGCAATGTCGAGGATCTGCTGACCATTGCCTTTGTAGCTTTTAAACAGCAAGACATCAGGACGGTCAGGACTCTCGGCGAGTTGCTTAGCCTTCTCGATCATGGCGAGATGGGATTGATGGCCCTGATGAATACTCACTTTCAAATCGAGCTGCAGTGCTGCCACTTCCATGATCCGCACGAAATTGGCCCAAAAGGTGTTGTCTAATTTGTCGACTAAAAGGGCTATGTGAAACCGCTTTTCCCGACCCTTAGGGCTCCTCTCATCAGCAGCTAGGCAAAAGGACGTCTTGACCAGAAGCGTCAGAATCAAAGTTATAAATATCAAAAACTTCATTAGGGACCTCCATGGGTTTACATCTTTTGGCTGTAAAACAGCACCGTGGATGAACTGGAGAGGTCGATAGGTTTCTGAGCCAGTTCGACTTATCCTCATCACAGCGGATGCTAACGATTGTGCCCAACCTTTTCGAGACTCTAAAAACCGCGATCCAAATTTCCATAAACTGCTTCAATTTTTATGAAAAAAAGAATTCTGTAGGAATTGTGAGAGACTGATCTGAGATCCATAACCTGTCCTCAGTAGCATATCTGACGTCACACGCCCTACTCTTGCACATACTTATGACTAAGTTGCAGGAAACGGAGTATTATGCACTTTCAAATACAGAAAAAATAGCTTATTTGCCGGTTTCCGGAAAGCTAGAAATTTTACCTATAGGCCTGAATAAAATATTGCTATCAAGCTAGAATATTTGAGGAATTATGCAAGTCCAAATTTGTGTCAGCCTATGGCAAGGCCTGAACAGTTACCTATCATTTTTAAATTATTAGTTGAGTTCCATATAGACGGTCTGCGAAGGCGCGTCGTGCAGGATTTTCGACAGCGACGGGGCTCCAACCCTGATTTCCAGGGTCCGGGGATTGCTGCTTTTGGGGTTCTTTTCGCGGGCGCTTGCCATCTTCTGCACAACCCAGGTGTAGACACCGGGCGTTAAATCCAGCTCCAAAACCTGAGCGGTGGTTTTAATCTTTCTCACTTTTTCGCCCTTTTTAGTCAGGGTCAAGCGATAGAATTGATTCTTCTCAAGGCTGACCTTATCTTCCCAGGAAAACATCTGACGATGGCTTGCCGACTTGGCGAACTGAGTTGCCCGCGCATAGGGCGATAGAAGAGTTATATCCACCATTGGTGAATCCGGAGCATTTTTCTCATCCGCGACGATGTCGGCCATCGGACGATCGACGGTAACCATGATGGCTTCCGAGCGATAACGGTGGCTTTCGTCTTCGATTTGAATCTTGAAATTCCCTACCTTCGTCCACTCGAGTTGATACCAGCTATCCGGAACAACTGCGATTGGACGGGTTCGAGGATCGTGCGTGTCCCAAATATAAACTCGATACTTCAAATTATTTTCAGGCTCGTCCCAGATGACAGGGATCGAAGCGATTCCATTACTGAGAAAGTAGAATCCACCAGCGCTTGGCGAGAGGATCTTGATCTTTTTCACGTTTGCACCGATTTCGACTTCCTGTTTTTCATCCTTGTAGGAAGTTTCAGGCAGTTTAGGCACGCGATCGAGGGTTATGATGCTACGGATAAAAGCCGAGGCAAAGCTCAGCATGGGATATCCCTTGTTCATTTTCGCGGATTCTTCGCCGGTATCCCAAAGGTCTTTCAAGGGGTAGTCTTTGAGTTCGGTACGACGCATGAGGTCTTCATCGAGACGAGTGATGAGTGGACGGTTAATTTGGATCCTGTGCTGCACGTCATCGTCGTGGATCGCAGAATCCTGGAGCGAGAGTTCGATCGAAGATAAAGCATCCACACGAATAAGCGTGCCGAGACTGAGAGTTCGGGTATTCAGGGGGTGCCAGGCCAATTCCATCGGACCTTTAATGGAAATCTTGCCCTGCTTTTTTCCAACTTTAAATACAGGAGCTGCCGCTAAGGCCAAGCCTTGCGACAGGAGGAGACTGATGATGAGGAGGAGGAGGGTTCTCATCATGGGGTTCCTTCTGGCTCCAATGGTTTGTCTGCGATTTCGACTTCCGGCTCGCTTGGAGGAATAACCGGTTTTCTGCTTCCGGCATCGAGCATTTCACGAAGTTGCAGCGTATTCTTATTCAGAGCCGCGACGAGAGGCGAGAAGTCCGTAAGATAGTTATCGGGATTGTGCTGTGTTGGTATTTGATGGCCGGTCGTAAACTCTTGGAGAGAAGTCGATAGGGCATCAATCTGCTCGCGGATGGTTGCGATGATGAAGCGACCCAGCAGTGCGAGAAGCGCGACTGAGAAAAATAGCGCGGCAAAGACATAGGTGGTCGGCTTCCAGAGGGCCGCAAACACAATGGAGGCTGGTGATTCCGCGAAAAGAGTGAGATTGGAATGATGCAAATTCATTGCAAAACCAAGGACCTGTTGCTCCATCTCAGTATAAGGCGCTGTCGCTTCCTTTGAGAGGGGAAGTCGAATATATTCTTGCACGAATGGTTTGTGAAGGAGTTCGGCCTGAGGTTGGCGCGCGTCGGACTGGTAGATGATCTTGCCGCGACTGTTCACCATGAAGACCCGACTCGGTTTGACTTCACTGAATATCTGCAAGGACGCGGCGGGCAAACGCCAGATCGCGTAGTAATAGCCCGCTTCGAGTGGAGCCGAGAGATAGCTGCTTTTGGGCAATAGAATTGGGCAGAGGATATAGATACGGTTCGAGACGTTTTGAATATCACAGCCCGTGGACGGAGCGCTCTTAAAGTCGAAACCTTCAGGTATTTGGCCCGCAACCACACCGGGCGCTTCTTTGCGCGAGAGGAGTGCAAGGGGAGCTACGGTGAATTTTAAGCTACCTTCGTCGTCGAAGTAGTCATCAATTTGATCGAGCGAACGATCAAAGCGGTGGCCTAGCTGTTCAAAGTTCATGAAGCTGATCATCCGGCGATTCTCTAGTTCATCACGAAGATAGAAGAAGAGAAGACCTCCGCAGATACCCAGTGGTATGACGATAAGCGCGATCGTAAGCAGAGTCGTCCAGAATTTGAGTGTATTTTTCATGGTTGAGCTCGCGTCGCTTTGGGGGCCTGCCGAACAATGACGAGTTCGAGTCGACGGTTTTGCTTACGGGCATTGGCGAGTGCTTCGCCATCAAGTCCTTTGATCGGGACGAGAGGGGACGTATCAGCTGCGCCGGAGATTTTGATCTTTGAAGAATCGATGCCATGCTCTTGCATGAAGTTACCAACGGTTGCAGCACGGGCAGCCGACAGAGACCAGTTGCTCACCCATGCGCCTGTGCGTTTAGGAGGAATGTCATCCGTATGTCCAATGACTTCTATCTTAACAAGATCATCGAGCTTGCTCAGCGTCGCGATAATATCCTGAAGCTTAGGTCCCGCAGTCGGGAGAAGAGTCGATTCGCCGCTAGCGAACCCGGTGTCAGTTGGTATCACGATACGGAGATTATTCTCCACTCTAAGACTGAAATCCTGAGTCCCCTTTTCGCCAAATTTCTTTCCGAAAACTTCTTTGAGGGCTTTGGCTTCCGTCTGATCCGCATATTTCTTTTCGATCTCGCCCACGCTTGTCTTGGGATCGAGTTCCACCATTTTCAAGAGGAGTTGAAAGGCACGGGCTTGACGATCTTCAGGAGCGACTTTTTCAATATGCTCCATGACCGGACGTTCAAATCCTACGAGCGAAGCCCCAATCTTTTTTTCCAGATCTTCCACGCGGGTATCGCTGGAGACCGCTTTATACATCAGTACGAAGAAGCCAAACATGAGGGTCATAAGGTCGGCATAGGAGATGAGCCAGCCTTCGCCGTCTTCGGCTTCTTCATGATGTTGATGATGCCTTTTCATGCTGCTCCTTTCTCCCTTGGGTTCATTCGCAAATTCACTTAGCTGGCTTTGTTCTCACGCTGACCGGGCAGCAGGAAGGATTTGGCTTTTTCTTCAACGTACTTCGTCGGCTTTCGTTCATGTATCAACATAATCGCTTCGATGATCATGCGGCGGACGACATAGTCATCCTTGGCTTTTTTAGAAAGGTATTCCGCCATAGGGAGTAGAACGATGTTGGCGACGACGAGTCCGTAAAGGGTCGCAAGGAGCGCGAGAGACATCGATGAACCGATACTGCCCGATTCGCCTTTACCGATCGCCTGGAGCAGAGCAATCATACCCATGGTGGTTCCCATGAGACCAAAAGCCGGTGGAAATTTTGCAAGGGTTTTAAATATCGTTGCATCTTGTGAATAGGTTGTAAAAATCGTCTCGGCGCGCAGCTCCAGCATTTCCCTCAGTTCTTCCTTCGAGATATCGGCTTCGGTCCAGGTCAAAACCTGCGCGGACTCTCTGAGAAAAGGGTGTTTGGCCTGTTCACCTGCGGATTTGAAGGCATCCTTGCCTTGAACCCGGGCCTGGCTGAGGCTGACGATGTTGGTGATAATCTGCCCATGCGTGATCTTGTCTTGCTTGATGATGTCTTTAAAAAAGACCCTTATAAGCTTCAGAACCTGGCCATAGGGAAAGCAAGCAAACGATATCGCTATCGTTCCACCAACGACCAACATAACACTGTGGATATCGAGTACGATCCAGACGTTTTCGAGCGACATAAACAGCGCCGCAATCACGACTGTGAAAGCTGCTAAATATCCAAATATGATCGCGAAGTTCATAAATCGTTACCCTACATGCGTACACTGATAGTTTGATTGTATTATGCGATTGATATCTTGTATCTGGGCAATATTTACATCGTTTCTTCCGCTCGATCCTTTTGTAATCGAGCGACCTCTATTTGGGTGATGGCTTTGCGGAGTTCGCGACTTGCATCGCTGTCGCCTGGTTGATTATCGAGACTGGCACGAAGTATTTTCAGTGCCTTATCAGGGGACTGCATGTTTTGCGCCTCAAACAATGAACAATTATACGAGATTTCCCATAGCTCGCTTTTTTCCGTTTGATATTTTTCGCAGATGGCGTCCGCGAGATCATTATTCTGAAGGTGGCGGTGAGCCGATACCAAACCCGCTAAAGCTTTGGGATTGGGTTTCGTGTCATTCAGATAGGGGATGGCCTTGGCGAATTGCCCGCCGTAGAGATAGATCAGACCCAAAGCGAGCTTGGCCGATTCATTGTCACTTTCGATCGCAAGAATTTGAAGACAAAGCTTCTCGACTGAGATGTAATCACTTTGTTCGAAGGCTAGCTGGGATTGTAGGTTAAGCGAGAGGAGTTGCGCCGTTTGTGAAGGGCTGCGATGAAAACGTTCGATCAGGTAGCTGATGCGGGCCCAGTCGCCGCTTTTGATCATCGGTCTCAGACTGGCATCGAGTATCAAGGCCTCTTCTTTGGTCAATGTCTCGATCTTCATACGACCGTCCTGAAGCAAAGTGAGGATCTCATCCCACGCAAGTGCACGGGCCGGGATAACTGTGCTCTTCCGGGCCGACATAGTCGTAGCACAAGAGCTCAATCCGAGCGTAAGAACAAGGCATCTGAATAGTCTAGAAAACAAATGGCAACTCCCATTCCGGCAAGGCGTCGGTGAATAAAACCGGGTCACCACGAAGATTCTCCATGTCGAGCTTCATACGACGAGCATCGCGATGGAGAATGCTAAAGCGTTCAAGCGTTTTTTCAGAAGCATTCGCATAGGATTTGCTTCGAGCCGACCACTGTCCAACGGGTCCATTGAGTTGGTTCTCCAGGGCCTTGATATCGATTCCTTCCACGGGGCCGATAGTCTTCAGGCTTTGGCTCAAATGGAAGCTCGCCGTGGCAAGGTCAGCCAACGCGCTCGAACCCCAATAAGGATCTTTGGTCCCGAGCACTTTCGAATAAAGCCCTTCGAGATCAGCAAAGGCTGCATGCTTGGCCTGAATAGCCGAGGCAAGTTCGTCTGAACGTCCGGCATAGATAGGCATGTTGAGGAAGAGAGGAAGTGCCTTTTGAGCAATATTATAGGCGATCGAAGCCAGGATACGGCGCGAATCGGCCGTGAAGTGATCGGGATCCTCGGCGTAGAGATCGTAGAGAGCTGTCTTGATTTCATTGTTCATCGAAGGAATGCTTTCAGTGCCTTCAAAAGCGATACCAAGAATTTCAATCTGCTCATTGAGATTGAAGTTCATGCGTGCCATGTTGTCCGCAGAGACGAATTTATGCAAAGCTTCCGCTTCATGAGCCCAAAGCAGCCGCTTCGCAAGTTCAATAGGGGCGCGCTTATTCGCGGTGGCGACGGCCAGGCAGCTTGAAATCGCTTCCAAAGGATGCTCAACACGATTGATGCGACATTCGATCGACGATCGACGCTCCATCAGATCGGGCGACCAAGCGAGCTGACGTGCGGACTGAAGCAGGACATAAGCGTCCCGCAGGGCAAAGTTTTCTTCGTAGAGTTCAGCAAGCTTGAGGTAATTCTCCATGCGGTCTGAGCCTGACGGGAATTTATCGATATAGATCTTTAAGTAATTGGCTTTGGTCTGCCATGCGGTTTTGATATCAATGGCCTTGCTGATCGCTGCCAGAGCAAGATCGTGAGGTCGTTCGCGTTCGGCAAAGCTCGCATAGGCAGCCGCCCGGTCATTTGGGCTTTTTATCTTCGCGATTTCCTCATAGCGGGACGCTCGGAGGTTGTCGCGAAGATAGCCTCCAATCTGGCCGTTTTGAAGAGCGGGAATGCGGAGTAGTTTTTCGCAACCGACGATGAGCGTGGCATTGTCGTCTTTGAAGAGCTGAAGAAGGCTGTAAATCGCTTCGGTGGAATGTTCTGGATATTGGGCTATGAACAGCCAAAGCTTTTGCTTGGCCAGTTGTTCATTGCCCTGATTCATAGCGAGTTTGATGGAAAAGCCTTCGCATTCCCTTCGTTCATCTTCGGCGTGCGGCCAGTAGGTATTGAAGGTCGCGCAGGCTTGCATGAGTCCGTTTGCAACATAAAGGTCTTCTTTGGGAAGACGGGAATCGCCTTCATTGATCGGTGGCGTCGCCTTTCGATACGCCTTCAGCATCGACCAAGCTAGTTTGCCTCGCTCACTGTGATCTGGACTCAGAGTGATCAAAGCTTCATATTCGCGAGCTGCTTCATACCAGTGTCCGAGAGTTTCAAGGAGGTTGGCCTTCGCCTGGCGGAAGAGAAGTGTTTCCGATGGACTCCCGATGCTCGTAAAGGCATCAAGCGCCTGAACCAGTTGGCGATTGGTGGGAGCCTGATCGGGATGCCCCGAACCAACCAGGAGATTTTGGGCCGTTTTTTGAAGATCGACCAGGAGCGACTGCCGCGCGGGACTCTTCGGTACTTCATGCTTCAAGGCGCTTTGGAGACCCGATTGAATCATGCTCACATAACTCTTCCGAGCGGCATGAACATTGTCGAGTTGAGCCAGACTCCGTCTGAAATAATCGACGCTCGCATCTGTCGTCGCGGAAAGTAAGTTCAATTGTTGAAAGGCATTTTGTTTGGCCGTGTTACTCGTCGCCGGGGAACGTAATACGCAGATTGCGACCCGCTCATGATCGACAGCGGCAGGCACTTTGCTCCAGAATTCATTCGATTCCAATCGGGATTGTCCGTATTGAATGAGGTCGAGCTCAAGCGCAATTTGAAGATCTTTGCTCAATCGGTCGAGAGGAAGTCTTTTCATCACAGCCGACAAATGCCGCCAGGATTCCGTGATGTTGCCGAAGTGAAGGGAAAGTTCGGCCAATCGCCATTGCAGAAAGAGCTTAACGCCTGGCTGGCTTGCCGATACTTTCTTGAACTCTATCTCTGAGTCCCGATATCTCTTTTGCATAAAGAGACTTTCAGCAAATAGAAATTGATCGAGCTGATCTCTGTTCAAAGATTTTGCGAGGATTTTATAGGCGATATCGCTTTGCTCGGTCGCAAGCAGCGTGGCGATCCAATGTTGCTTGAGGTTATGGGAAGGCTTGCGACTGGTGAGAATCGCGTTTTGCATATCTTGCGCGAGAGTCAAAAGCCCGGTTTTTCCGGTCTTCTCCACCTGACCCAGTTGATCGAAACGAACAATCAGGTTTGCTTCGTCAGGGTTTGCATTTTTGGGTAATTTTCGGCTCGAACCAACGATCGTCGCTTGCATACTGGACCAGGTCAGACTTGGGTTCTTCGAACTGCATGCATCCGACGCAACGACCTCTGCCCCGTAAAGCGGGCAGCAGACGATGAGTGTCATGAAGATGAGCAAATATGAACGCATTATGATCCTGAAGCGAGGCATTTGGCAAATCGGTCGGTGATTAAGTGATGTTAACACGATCCCGTACGGTATTTTTTGCCGCCAGGTGGAAATGACAAATAATTTAGGAGTTTTTATTTAAGATAGGAACGAAGGGCGAAGCCCAACTCTGTGGATTTCTGCGTGGATTTCTCAACACTGGCCGCGAAAGAGACGACTGTGTTCATTAGACTGATACTAAGACTCGTTTGTCCAGTTATGAAGATATTGAAACCGATTCCGGTCACATAGGAGGCATTCGAACCGTCGAGATTCTCAAGTCCAACCGCGGTGGGCGTCACTGTAAAGCTATCGTAGGTAATACGGTTGTTCCAGCTCAGGGAGTAATTACTCTGACTCACGACAGTACCCATCTTAAGGCGCTCGATCGTTCGCTTCTTGCCTCCAATCAAAGCATAATTCGTCCCGGCACTAAAGCCCTTGCGGATCACTTGATTGTTGGCCGCATCCAACAAAAAATCTGCTGAAATCATGCCTGTCTGATAGTCGAGAAGATTCTCATTGAAGAGGGCAATGCCCGCGATAAATCCGCCAAAGTTCTTGGTGACCCCGAGCTTATTCGTGAAAGTTCCAAATCCCGC
This sequence comes from Oligoflexus sp., assembly GCA_014377445.1. Taxonomy (GTDB): domain Bacteria; phylum Bdellovibrionota_B; class Oligoflexia; order Oligoflexales; family Oligoflexaceae; genus Oligoflexus. The sequence continues at coordinate 3,257 of JACMPP010000125.1, read as the reverse complement.
GCCCCCATGGACATCAAAGTCCCAGGGATCCTTGCTTGGAACGGCAATGGTCTTGGTAACTTTTTTATCATCGCCGTTGGTGGCAGCTAGCGCATTCAGGTTAACTGCAAAGCTAAGGGCGGCTAAGATGATAGAGATGAGACATTTCATTTTTTACTCAGGCGAATAAGTTCGTCGATATCACGATCTTCAGGATCGAGGTTCTTAGCTTTGAGAAAAGAAGCTCTCGCTTTATTCGCATTGCCTTCAGCCAGAAATGAAAGTCCAGTGAGCAGATGCGGGGCTGCAGCATCAGGTTGGGTCTGTGACATCTGTTTGGAGATCTCTCGGGTCGACTCCCAATCCTTGGCTGTGAGGGCTTTGTAGGCTCTCAAGAGCATGCGGTAGGCCCGGTTCTGCTCTTGAATCTTTGCCTGAGCTTCACCATCGTCGTGCTCTTCTTTGCGCTCGACCTTGATGGTCAGCTCGTTTTTGCCCTCGGTCATCGGCTTCACAATCCAATACTGACTCTGAACGCCCTCGCCCCATACGCGGATATATTGTTTCTTTAATTTGCCGATATCGATGGCAATGGGCGTTTCGCCCAATACATCGCCTTCGCCTGTCTGATCATCAAAATCAACCAAATTTATGTTAACTTTCTCGTTACTTATGAGCGTTAGAGTGGGCGTTGTGCAGGAAAATCCTGAGGCTGCGAGCAAGAAAAAAAGGCAGCTCATTCGAATGTTTAACATTTTTTATTTAATACCCTTCGAATTCTGACGATGAGGCAGAAGGTCTTACCTCCTTCATCGGGACATGCTATATGAGACAAGCCAAACGACTGAGAGCAACGCTCGCTATAACACTCATTATAGCCGCCGCACCTGTGTACGCACAAGGAAAGGGCAAAAAGGAGCTGGTCGTTGAGGTTTCCCCCGAGACGCGGGCCAAGATGATCAGGAAATCATTTGAGACTGAAATGGGTACAGTGCTTGAGAAATTCCTCAAACCCCATCAATACAATCTCCAGGTTAATTTCGATCTCGCTAAGGACAAAAAAGGCGGTGATGACGTTCCTTACGCTCCCGACAATATCGTTCCTGATGCTTTCCAAGGCCTTCCCACAGCGAAACAAATGGAAAGCATAAACAATCTCAACATCGTCCTTCAGGTCCCCAAATGGGTGGATAACGATACCAAGCAAACTCTAAAGTCCGTAGCCGAGCGCGACCTCAGCGAGAAGCTCGGTAAGCCGATGGCGATCAAGGTTGAGAGCGTCGCTCTCGACGTCGAAGAACCGCAGAAGAATCAGCCTCAGATCCCTCCCCCGGCTCCTGCCCCTCAGGCCAGCAGCGGTGGTGCTGCGAGTTCCGCCGAATTGAATCGGGCGATGGATGACATTCGCGATCTTAAGAAGAAGCTGGAAGAAGCCAACAAGGATGCCGCGAAAGCCGCTGAAGCCGCTGCCGCGAAAAACGCTGGCGACCTCGGCAGTGCCACAGGCAAAAATCCTGAGGGCAACGGCACAGGCACAAGCTGGATCTCTGATCTCGTGGCGATCGGCAAACAATATCCTTTGCCGACGGCAATCGGTCTCGCTCTTCTCTATTTTGGACTAGCCCTTCTCATCTTCATTCCATCCCGCTCATTAGTATCAAGTTTTAAGATCGTCCAATCTGCCTTCGACACCTTGAGTCGGGCCATCAAATCGATGGGCGAATCCTTCGGTGGCAAGAAAGACGATGAGGAAGACAAGGACAAAGCGGCCGAAGACGTGGCCAAAGACATGGCCGAAGAGGCTCTTTCCGCAGCCGCGGCTGGCGCTGCCGATGGCGGCTCCGTTAAATCAAAACTGAGTATCGCTGAACTCACCGAAAAGATTGAGGCCCTCCGCGGCAATCACAAACCTGAATACGACCGTTTCGTGGCGGATCTTGTGGTGAACTATCTCCACGAACCCGCACGCGCCTACTGGTCGGTCTTCCTCCTCGATATGCTCGGCCGCGATCATGCCCGGCGCATCTTTGAAAGCCTCGATTCTGCAGATCAGGAAGAAGTCATGCGCCTCGTCAAACACGAAGCTCCGGGTGACAAACTCGATGCGACGGCCGAACTTCTCGACAGCTACCAGATGCGTCTTCTCACCTTCGGTTGGAAAGGCGGCATCAAATCCCGAAGTCTCGACGCCGAGCTTCAACATACAATTTCCCAGCTCCCTTTCGAAGACTTGCCCGGCATCCTCAATCGCCTCAGAGAGCCAGCGATTCGTCGCTTCCTACTCTATATGGATTCGAAAGCTCTCGGCCAGCTCATCCGTAGCGTACGCCGCAACCCGGATAGCCAGCGTCTCATCGTCGCGCTCCTCGCCCGCATGCCGGAATCTGTTCAGGATCCGAGTTTCGATCAGGAGATTCGTGCCCAGGTGCAGGCGCATTTTAGCAAAAAACAAGACGATCTCTATCTCCCTTACCTCACTCAATACGAAGAAGTTGTGGGCCAGGTTGGTGATGAACTCGAAGATGACGTCATCGAGTTGCTCAACGATGCCAATCCGGAAGTGGGTCGTTATCTGAAGAAGAAACTTGTCACCATGGGAACATTCTTCGCCATGACCGACGCCGAGAAGAAAGACATACTCTCGAGCTTTACCAACAATGACTTTGCAAGTTTGATTTCGTCACTCGATGACGAGCAGTTGCGTACTGAGATCATCAATCTCCTCGAAGCAACGCGGAAAGAGATGATCGTCGAGCAACTATCGGTCCTCGCCGAGGAAAGCAAACTCGATCTTGCCGAACGTCACAAACTGATTCGCAAACGCATTCGAACCCTGATCAAACAGACTCGTGCGGGTGGTGGTGAAACAGCGGCCGTTATGGAGGATGCTGTCATCAACCCGATCGGCCATGTGTCGGCTGCCTAAAGCTGGATAAGTTTAACTAGCAACCCGAGACCTTTCGAATCCATATAGAGTAGGAAGCGACGAATCGCTGGCTCTCTGAGGCCATTGAGGATGCCGGGCAAGTCTTCGAAAGGGAGCTGGGAAATTGTATGTTGAAGCTCGGCGTCGAGTCTTCGGGATTTGATGCCGCCTCTCCAAACGAAGGTGAGAAGACGCATCTGGTAGCTGTCGAGAAGTTCGTCCTGTTCTGGATCTGAATGATTTGGGACAAAGAGAGGATAGCTTTCTGCTGCCCGAATATCTCTCGGCCGATGCGGATCGCATAGTCTTTGATGGAGATACGGGGTATCTCTCGGTTGCGCAGAGTTTGTGG
>JACMPP010000124.1 GCA_014377445.1 Oligoflexus sp. | reverse complement strand
GTCACTCTCACGGCCGGCGTTCACAAGATGAACCTTCAATATTTTCAGGGTCCAGCCTATGAAATCGCCTTGGAACTCCTCTGGACACCGCCGGGTGCGACGGAAGGTTACATTCCGCCTGCTCTCGTAACTCGTCAATAAGCTTAAATTCTAGTCTTAAAATAGAGGTCTGAGCCGCAGGGTTCAGGCCTTCTCATTTTGTGTGCGATTCGATTGCACCGCATAGAGTCCAATGAAGAGAGCGAGAACGCAGAGGCCTGCGGCTGACAGATAGGCCGCACCGGGAAAGTACAGTGGACTTTCTTTGTTTGCGTAATGCAGGAAGAATGAAATAACCAAAGGCAAAGTTGAGGAGGTTCATGAGCGCTGCCGCGAGAAAGGGACCGTTCGATCCGAAATGTTGAAAAAGCCCGCCTAAAACTGGACCGATTATGAAACCAAGCCCCCAGGCGGCGCCGATCAGACCGAAGTTTTTGGAGCGATTGCTGTCATCACTGATGTCAGCCATGTAGGAGGAAGCGACGGTCATGCTTGCGCCGGTGAGTCCAGAAATTGCGCGTCCCACGAAGAGGAGTGTGAGGGTGGGGGCAAAGGCCATGAAGAGATAATCGATGCCCGCACCGAGCAGGGAAACGAGCAGGACGGGGCGGCGACCAAAGCGATCCGAGAGAGATCCCAGTACGGGTGACGCAAGAAACTGCATCGCTGCGTAGGCGCTCAGGAAGTATCCGTAATAAAGAGATATCATACCCAGGTCACTGGTAAAACGGCGCAAAATATCCGGGAGCACCGGTATGAGCAAACCTATGCCGAGCGCATCGAGCAGAATCGTGATAAAAATAAACTGAGTTCGTGGCATAGACTCATCCTAAGTCGATGGGAAAGGGAGGGATTGGAATATGTGTTACAGTGCCATGGTTATCCAGAGCTTAAAAACCTTAGAAAACTGTTTCCTCGCTCATCCCATTAGACAGAGTTTCACAGATTATGAGCAAAAATCCCAGCAGGATCCGAAACGCTTTAAACCCCTGGCTGATCATCCTCGTATCTATCCGGGCTACTTCGCCCCTCTGATACTTTCTGAAGACAGGGAAAGGGTGATTAGGCCCATGCGGTATCGCCTGCGACCCTCCTGGTCCGATACAGAGATCCCAACCAAATATAACGTCTTCAATGCGCGCCTAGACTCACTTGAGACCCGCAAGAGTTGGCAGGGCCTCTTTATGCGGCAACATGGTTTGCTTGTGTTTGAGAAGTTCTACGAGTGGGTCGTTGACGAGGCAACAGGCAAAAAGAAGTGCGTGAGCTTCTATCCGGATGACCGGGAGATGATGTGGGCGCCCTGTCTTTGGGATCGATGGACGGATGGCGAACAGTCCCTGGAAAGCTTTGCCATCATCACGACCGATCCTCCGCCCGAGATTTCCGAAGCCGGGCATGATCGCTGTCCTCTCTTCCTCCGGAAAGATCTGATCGATGCCTGGCTCAATCCCAAGGGCATGACAAAAAAGGAAATGTATAAGGTTCTCGCCCAGAAGGAAGGGTCGAAATTTCTTTGTGGCGATGCAACGGCGTGAATCGCAGTTAGATCACGAAGAGGTCGATGCAGAAGCCAAAGAGCTCGCCATTCTTGGGAATGCCGGTGCGCTTCCCACTGGTGAGCATGGTTCGGATCACTGCCTGCAATTCGTTGAATTCGGCCGTGGTAATGGACATCGCCGCTGAATAGTGAGTGCCGGTGAGATCCTTTGAGGCCTTGATTAGCCTGCGTGCTTGACTCTAAAGATGCTTGGCAAGGGGGCATGAGCTTAGAGGAGAAGAATCTCATTCAGAACAGCGATGGTGCAGAATACCCTCAACGTCCTAGCGCGGTGAGCTATCTCACCGTCCCTGCTGCACCAGCGCTAAAAGAAACCCGATAAGATATTCAATATATTTACAACTTTTCACGCCAAACTGTTTGCTGCACTCCCAGCTTCAAGACCACACAGAACAACTAGTATCTAAGGCGCCTCAGCTTTGCCGCCTGCCGATCTAAATGAAAAGGAGCCCAAGAGTCATCCGAATGTCTCACGACTGACTTGTCAGCATAAGCTGGTTGACGATACTTGCAAGGTCCCGGACCGAAGGCGGTCTCAAAATAGAGAGGTGATCGCCCGAAACCCAATGGATTTGGTATTCCTTCGTCGTTGCCTTCCAACCCAGGGTATCATCGTCAATCTCCACGAATATTTTCGCGTCCCTAGCTCGAATGAGTTGCACAGGATGGGCATGAGCCTTCGGCTTGTATTGGGACCCTGCTGATAGGAGAGCCGTAATCATCTTGCCTGTCATCGTATCGGGATCGATCGCATCGCGGTTGAGTTCGGCCAAGGTCCACATCTGATTTGGAGCTGGCCCGTCGAGGAAGATGAGCCGACCCACATCACGCCCCTCGGCTCTCAGATGGCAAGCAACTTCGTAAGCTAAGGTAGCCCCAAAAGAATAGCCCATGAGGTGAATCGTTCCCTCCGGCTGGAGCTCGCGTATGGTTTCCGTATAGGCCCGGGCCAGGTCGGGAATCATTACAACTGTTGGCACTTGATTATAGAACAACAGGTCATTCAGCGAAATCAGCACAATCCCTTCATCGAGCTCGGCCGAAAGTGGTCGATAGACATCACCGCTGCCGATGATAGGCGGCAAGCAAAAGATCGTGTGAGAAGGCTGTTTGCTGGCCTTGTCTGGGCGATTGCCTTGGTGAAGCGGGATGACCCTGATACGGTCTCGCGTGGCAAACACTTCGCCGGCAGCCGTCGCTTGAACATAACGACCCACAGCGGCAATATCCGGAAGATCCATGAAGATCGTTAGAGGAACGGAAATCGAAAATACCGTCTCGAGATATCCCGCGAGCTGAATCAGCTGTAAGGACGATATACCCCGGTCGAGAAGATTATCCTCGGGTCGAACTTTAGCCTCCAGTAAATCACTAGCCCAATGAACGATCATGCTCTCAGCGGCTCGATTTTGATTGATCCGGTCAAATTCCTTCTTTGAAATCTTTGTTATGCGCTCGAAGATTTTGACCAGCGCTCGCGGCCCGCTGGGCAATAGCAGCGTCGGCTTCTGCCACTGATTCTCAAGAAAAAACGTGCCACAATTGGGTTGGCGGCTCTCCTCTGGGATGGTGAGTCCTAAGTCCTTCGGAAAGCGTATCTCGCCAAGCGTTTGCAGGGGAAATTCCGTCTGGCACCAGGGAGCTGCTCCGTTCCACTGCCGCCAGCCTGGACTCTCCATGTCACCCGTCACTGAGGGTAAGAGCTGCTTCGGACAGCATTGCAGCTTGATATCGAAGATCGCGTCCGCTTCATCCAATCTCATCCGAACACATGTCGATGGATCAAGAGCTAGCTGTCTTGGATCAAGAGCCTTTCGAGGCACCAGATGCAGCACGCCAAAGCTATCACCGAGGTCATAGATAAACGGGACACCAAAGGTATTGAACGACACCGAGAGAGGGTCGGGGTTCGGTTGGAAAGCCTTGTCCAGAAATGCCTTTAAATCAGGTCGACGAAACAATTCGCTCGCGCTCTCGCCTTCTAGCTGCGCCTTTAGGATGTCGATTCCATCACGGGTGCGGATCGGAAATAATTCTGACAAACTAAAAAATACCAATTCTAGCTCACTCGATTCCCCGCGAAGCATCGTCGGGTTGGAGGGCAGCTGGGTCATTCTCAAGGTGAGGACGTACGAATATTTCTTAGGCTCATTTCTCAATCTTAGTTGGGGATCCGGCACGATTTTGATAGAGGCGACGAGAGGAAACTTTTGATCCGATAAGGCCCATAGACCTTCTCGCACTGCTGCCGGCACTTCGGCTGAAGCTGCAATCTTCAGTTCCCCACTTAGGACGATCTCGCTTAATGACGCGTTGCAGTAAGTAGCCGACGAACCATCGATGGTATAATACTTTGGCATAAAAGCGCCAAACTGTGGCGGCGTGGAGGGAAACTTCCGCAGCAGGTCAAGCCATTCCTGAACGCCTTCAAAGTTGCCATCGGGCACGCGCTGCGATTGCGCCTCGGGATCGAGGGGAGAGAAATAGCGTGATACGAGTTCTGTCGCCTGACGCGCTACTGTTTCCGTGAGTTCGAAGCCAGGGAGTGATCCGAGATAAAATAAGTTCTTATCTCCCTGAAGCATTTCTAAATCCTGATAAAAACCGCGTTTCAATTCTTCCCCGGAAACATGAGGGAAAAAGCTATGGAAGTGACCACTCACGAGCTTGGTCAGACGAATGGACAGACCAGCTAGCTCCTCTTGTAAAAGAGCTAACATCCGCTCGTGACTCAAAGCTTTCTGACCCGGAACGTCCGCATAGTGAAGCGAATAGCAAACGGCTCCCTTGCGATAGATCATAAGAGGCCGACCCATGCGGTCGAGTGCAAAGTTCTCGGGAAAGCTGACCGAGGCTTCGGGCAAATCCTGATCAGTTTCAAAGATCAACGTTCCATAGCGGTTGTACTGAAGCTTTTGAAATAGACTTCTTGAAGTTGAAAAATCCCTAGGATCTAAAACCTTCAAGGCATCCTTAGGAAGACAGCTCAACAAGACTTGATCAAAAACTTGTCCGTCTGGATCGTTGTCGGTTCGGATTCTGACGCGACCGTCTTGTTCCAGCGATACGAAGCTCACGGATGTTTCAGTCAAGATTTGAGTCAAGGACTGAGACTTAAGCTGCTGCCCAAGCGCTTCCCACAGTTCTAGGAAAAAGCCCGGCCTCATCAACGATTGAAACGCATCGAAGGCATCCCGACTGCCTATGCTGGCAAAAAGCTGGCGATAGGCTTGAGGAATCGTCTCGGCATAGCCATAGCCCGCCAGAGTCATGACCTTTAAGACCTCACTTTGATCCTCCGCAGGCCTTAGTTCCACCGTCAGCGCCTTTTGCCTATCGTATTCGGCGACAGTGCAAGATTCATCGGGTTTTATAAGGTAGGTGGATACAAGGTCTGACTTAGTGCTACGGCTTTTCTCGGGCGGTCGGGGACTGGCAAACATGGGAGCCACCCCAAGGCTCGCCGCGAGATTCTGAATGCTTTGATACTGATCGTTGGCAATAAAGACTTCACTGAATTGATTGCCTTGAAAATCAAAGTAGTCGGTGCTTCGTCCGCCAAGATGCTTTTGCTTTTCATAGACCGTAACGTCATAGGTCCCCAGCTTGACGAGCTCAGAAGCGGCGACCAGACCCGACGGTCCTCCTCCGATGATAGCCAGACGCCTTCGAGTAGGCGCAGCAAGGACGGGATCAGGCTCAAAATCTTTTTGATCTAGAGCGTCACGGGATTTCGCCTCTTGCTTGGTCCAATGGCCAAGGATAGAAAGCGAAGCCTCACCATAGGCAAGACGCGTGGCCTGTCTTTGAATCTTTCCGCTCGAAGTCTTGAGGCAAGTCCCAGGCTTGATCAGGACCACAGCGTCCAGACTAAGGCCATGTTGGAGCTGAACCGCAGAGCGAACTTGATTCATCACAGAGCTATTTTGATCGGATGGTGTGTGGTGATTGACCTCAAGGACGGTGACGAGAATCGAGTCATCCACCGCTGCGCTGAAGAAAGCTACTGTCCCCGGCCGCACAGCCGGATGAGAGCCTTCAATGCTCTGCTCGACATCCTGAGGATAAATGTTACGACCCGCGACTATCACAAGGTCTTTGATTCGTCCTGTGACATACAGTTGCTCCTCGTCCAGCACACCCAGATCACCCGTGCGGAGATAGGGATCATCGGGAGATCCAGCGAGCGTTGCAGAAAAAACTTCGGCACTTTCTTCAGGACGCAACCAATAACCCGTGGCTATGTTCGGTCCTTGCAACCAAATTTCACCCACCACGCCTTCCGGCAAAGGCTGCTGAGACTTTGGATCGACTATCTTGACTTTGACATCTCTGAGAGCTTTGCCGCAGCTCACAAACTCCTGAGCATCTTCAGCTATCGCACAAGTCTGCCAAAGCCCATTCTTCAATGCCTCTCGAGAAACCTGGCGCGTGGTCCAGGGTTGGTTGGCATCGCACGATGTTGCGCAGACGACTGATTCGGCAAGACCAAAGCCAGGCATCAGCGTCTGCTTTGAAAAGCCGATTTCGCGAAAAACGTCGTAGAATTTTTGCATGGTCTGCGCACTGATCGGTTCTCCCCCGCACATGGCCATTTTCCATGACGAAAGATCAAGCCGGCTCACGCGCTCAGAGGCAGCGTTGCCCTGGGCTCTTAAGACACACAATTCGAAGGCAAAATTTGGAGCAGCGGTGACCGTGCCCTGATAGAGACTGATGTTTTCCAGCCAGCTCAAGGGATCACTGAGAAAATCCAGAGGCGACATGAGATAGCTCGAGGCCCCCGTGGAAGCCGAATAAAGGACGCTCGAGATCAGACCGAAGTCGTGGTAGAGAGGGACCCATGATACGAATCGATCGGCAAACTCAGGATTGTCTTCAATACGGCTCAGCATCTGCCGACAATTAGCGATCACCTGGCTGTGCGATATCATCACACCCTTAGGCCGCGATGTGGAGCCGGAGGTATATTGAATGAAGGCCAGCGTCTCGGGATCTATGGCTAGCGGCTTAAAAAGGTGCCCGTCATCCAGCGACAGGACGTCGGTTGCCAGCGCATCCAAGCGTGCGAGCTTCGGGTGCTGCTGGATAAAAGGCAAGGCCAGATCGAGGGCAGAGGCCGTCGTCAGTAAAATGCTAACGCTTGCATCCAGTGCTACAGCCTGAAGACGGGGAATGGTTCGGCTCAGTCGGGCTGGATCGGGAGGAAAGGCCGGAACGGGCACGACGCCCGCGTACAGGCAACCGTAGAAACTGGCGACAAAGTCCAGGGGCGACGTATATATCAGCAGGGCTCTGGCACCATGGAGCTTCTTAGCTTGGAGGGAAGCTGCGATCGAGCGGGCCTTCTGATCTAGCGCCAGATAGCTCAAACCCTCTGGGTTCGCACTTGGAAATAGCCTGGAGATATCTTTAAAAGCCAGCGCATCGGGTTTTAAACGAGCCTGACGAACGAGGCTGCCGACAAGATCGTCTTCCATCCAATATTTCATAATTTTCTTTCCGTTTCGGTAGCGGCAATGATTCGGTCGATGCGCGGGCCTTAAAAATAAATCGGTGCTTCAAAATCAAGCTTAGGAATAAAGCGGCCTAAGTTCGGCTTCTATCGGCACCTGAACGCTCTTTTTACGCTTCGGCCCATCCAGATACTTGAGGAGCTCGGGCCAACAAATTTCGTTCCAAGTCTTTTTCAACTCAGGGTAGAAGAGAAAGTGATAAATATCGCCTGGAGGAATATTCCCTTCCAAAAAGCAAGGGCCTTCGTCCGTCAGCATCACGTCCCAACCGGCCCACAAAATGCCGTCTGGAAGATGTTCATGAGCGTAGAGTGCCTGCTCAACGGCAGCTTTGATGGAAGGCACAGAGGTGCCCTCCACATCGATCTTCATTTCTGTGCCGAGAAAGCGTTTGCCGATGCGACTGCCGGCGATGTCCAACTCAAAATACGCTCCACCATTGGCAGCATGCGAGGTGATATGGCCGTTGGAAAGATGGAAACAAGGGTTCACGAGAACGATTGAGCCATCGTACTTCTTGAACGTCACCAGACGAAGCGTATGGCTAGGAAGGTGGCTGAGTTCGCGGCATATTTTAACCACCCGTTGCACCACGTAAGTCTTCTGCTCCTTCTCCTTCGACAGCTGCGCTAACCACTCACGAAATTGCAGCTCCGTAAAAGTCTTCGAGTCCGTAGCACTTTGAAAAAGCTCACGCTCATCACTCCAGGAATACTGATGAGTCTCTTGGCCGAGCGCACCCTCATCCGGCTTGATGAAGAGCCTTTCTCGAGGCAGCTCGCCTTGGACCTCGCCATCGATAGAAACCGCTAGGACCGGCGGCGTCCTGAGCTTGATCTTGGCGAAGAATGTTTGCCAATGAAGCTTCGGTACAAACGGACCCTTGGCATAGGCGCCTTCAAGTCCGTACTTCACGCGCCTGAGATAGAATTCGAGTGGCCAATAGGTAAGCACTACGACCCAGCGTCGCCATGCAGCGGTTCGACCATACTGTCTTGCCGTCTTTTGAAAAGCTGTGATGATAAGCATCAGCGGCATGAAAAGCGTGATGATAAACATCATGAATTGGCTTTTCACCTTAGTGTCCATCATCGTTTGCATACCTTGCCAGAAGCTAGAGCGGAACCGCCAGGCAACCCGATAGTAATTGAGTATATCGCGCAATAAAAGTTTCATGGACTTCGCCGTTCCTGTTGTATGGTTAGAGAGGATAGATGAAGGCCCTTGTCGGGAAGAGCCATGATCAGATAGCGATTGAACCTGAAGTTTCCCGTCGGTCTGGGAGGGGGCAGCCTGGGACTTGGCCTTGACGACCAGCCCATCCCACAGATTTTTCATGCGGACGGCATCCACAGGCTCGCGAGGGAAGGTATGGCCTTTGAAATGCAAGAGAAAGACTTTCACCTCTGGCAGCCAGGACTTGAAACCCTGCTTGAGAGCACGGATGTTAGATGACGAATCGTCGATAAAAACAAGCGATGCAAAGCTAAGTTTATGCTTCGTACAAAAATCGCGCAGCAACCGAGCCTTGTTCACCTTTGAATTCTGGCCGTTGGTAAATAAGACCCCATTGTGCCAGGCAGGATGCTGGTGATGGAAAGCGGGAAGATGGCGCATGACGTGATTGTCGATCGGCGGAGCAGTGAGCTTCAGGTCGATATCCAAACGCTTCAATTCTTCGTATCGCCATTGACACATCTCAGGAACACGGCCCACAGGCCCTGTTAACGCCGAAGTGAGACCGATAACAGTAAAGCCCGATGTCTGTAGGCTACGGATAAGAGATGCTGTACCAGGCTGAACGAGCTCGGAGTGACTTTCATTGACCAGAAGGGTGTAAACCAAATCCTTTAGTTCAGGGCTGAGCCCAAGGAGGGATCGAACGGGATGAAACCAAAAGCGCTTGATCGTTGCGAGTTGAAAGCAAGGCTCTGAAGGCTGGGTCACGACATGGTCAATATCAAAGACGATCCAAGTCTCCTTTGGATTCAGTTCAGGACTGTGCTGGAGTAGTTCTGTAAGTTCGTGGAGTGTGCTCGTGTATTGACTCATATGCATCAATTCTTATATCGAAATTTTTATGTGCCAATCATTGAGAGTAGCCAAGCTGAGCTTGGTCAAGGCAAAGAATGGATAGCCTCAATCTCAAATTAAGCTGGCTTTAAAGCCTCAAGGGACTGGAATCAAATGTCAAGGCGATCCGTTCTATCTGGATCGGAGGAACAAGCCTCGTGTCGGTGTATAAGCATGACCTGACGGCAAGTCAATTCTAAAACTCAAGCCCATTTAATTTCAGGATACTCGACAACACAAAGGTAAGGATCAAGTGAATCCTTCCTGTCTACATGGGAAATCGACACCGTTTGTCTTGGGAGCGTGGAACGATCCGAACCTTCCGTTTGAGTAAGAGAAGGCAAAGGTCGTGACATGGCTCGATCGACGCGCGCTGAAATGCATTGTATGCGAGCATATTAGAGGAAGTTGATTGTATAAGCTGAAGTAGACCTATCGCCTAGTCCAGTGTGTGAGATTTTTTTAGTTACAACGTTACGCTGCATGCCGATCTCCCTATCTGAGAAAGAACGGTTCGATATAGTTTGCCGTTGAAAGGCTAAACTCTTGAGTCGACGTTCACGATCACCCCAACGTCAACGTCAATGCCAGAGTCTAGGTTCACGGCAAAGTTCCAAACTTCGCGCTATTCAACGCGTAAATTTTGAGGCTCCAAACCTCAAACACGGCTCGACCCACGAACTTGATTACGATCAAGGTAAAACACAGCGAATAGAAAGAGCAAAGGTGAGGCCGCCGCTGCCAATTCCCGTCCCGTTCCATATTAGATAGGAGCCACCGCTCGTGACCCGTCCTGTGGCCGTATAGGTAAATCCGTTGTTAGAGGGCACACCGGTCGAAAGCGCAAAGGTTGGGGTGCCATCTGTCGTAGGAATCCAGCTATGGCTGGTCGTGGTAGTCATGGTTTCAAAGAAAGTCGGCAGCCGCATGCCCCGAACGGAGCAGACCTGTATATTACCCATATACCAAGCCTGGGTTGAGCAATTCGGAAGGGGCTTACTAATCAACGCCCGCCGAACGGAAGTTCGAGTTAATCCAAGCTCTCTGGCAATCTGTGGTTTATTCATTCCCTGAGCTTGCAGGGCAAGAATTTCTTCGGCTTTTCCAGCAGTGGTTGAAGGTCGACCGTGTCGGCCTCCGCGGCCACGAGCATCAATAATACCTGCCTTCACGCGCTCACGTAGAATTTCACGTTCAAACTCTGCGAAGACAGAAAGTAGTCCAGCCATCGCTCGGCCTGTAGGTGTAGTTAGGTCAAGGGCTGCGGTCAAAGACATAAAGCCTACGCCGAGTTCTGATAGTTCTTTAAGCGTGACTACCAAATCTGCAAGCGACCGGCCCCAACGGTCAAGGCGCCAGACGAGAATAGCATCGATTTCACGGCGTCGAGCTGCTTTGAGTAATGGTTCGCGTTTTGGCCGTTCAGATGCGCCTGAGCCCACATCTTCCACCTCACATACAATTCTCCAACCACGATGCTCGATGTGTGAGCGCATGCCACTCATCGCAACACGTAGCGATTGTGCCCTCCTAAAAGCCATAGGACACCTTTGTTTTTCTTTACCGGAGTATATACACTTTTCCGGGTGACCGTTTTATTGAGGAGCTTCAGGGGGCGCTTGTAGGCGTTTCCGAAAAAGCCGTTAAAGAAATAGAGCAGGGCCGCGAAGAGCATGTAAACTTTGGGACCTTAAAAAAGATATTTGCCTACTTCGGGCTAGCCCTAATAGCCGAACGAGACGCCTCGACAGTCGAGCCTAAGCCGGGGATAATAAACCACGAAGACTTGATCAATCGACTGAAATCCATCAAAAAAGCAGTAGAGATCACCTTCGGCATCGACATCGACAGCATTAAATTATTTGGTTCGTATTCACGAGGAGAGGCTCGAGAAGACTCGGACATAGACATCTTGATTTCGTCGAAAAATAGCCTAAGCCTCAAAGACATCGTTATCCTGGAAAAAATATTTGAACTAGGGGTTGGAACAAAGAAAATTGATTTGGTACTCGATAACGAAATGAATAAAGAAATAAGAGAAGTCGCTGAGAAGGAAATGATTGATGTCTAAAAAAAAGACTTCCTCACCTCATCTAGTCCAGATCGTGCAGCACTGCATAAGAATAGACCGCTATAGGGCCGAAACCAGCAAGACAGAATTCCTAGCGAAAGACATCAACTTTGATGCCATTCTCAAACAAATCGATCTCTTAGGCGAAGAAGTTTCAAAACTTTTTACCGACGACCCAGATAACGTTATGAAAAACTTTCCGAGGGTACCATGGGCAGAGATGCATGCAATCAGAAATCGATCAACGCACAACTATTTTACCATCGATTCCGAACAAATATGGGATTACATTTCAAACGAGCTGCCTAAGATCGAGCAAATAAGTGACGCAAGATCCGCGTTTCTCAGGGACGCTCTACAGGACGCTCTACAAGTGCCAGGAGAGCGGGTACTGCAGCCGGTGCATTCGTGATCAGACGTGCTGGTTTCGGTCCGCAGGAAGTTGCGAAGAAGGTTGCGGCGAAGAGAAGTGAAACCTGTTTGAGAATAATCGTTGCGCGGGACTCCTAAAGTTGCGGGATTTTCTCGACGGTTGCTCGGAGATCGGAGTGACGATTTGGATCTGATTATCCTCAAGACCACACCAAAGGTGGAAAGAAAGAATCTCGACGGAACCTTTCGATGCTTCTGCTTCGACATCGCATCGGTATATTTGAGTTTTCAATAAAGAAGATGATTTTTTTGGCGTGATGCGTCAGTTGACCGAGGGGATATGGAAAGGGCAAGCAACAGTCAATAAAATATCTTGACGAACCTGTCTTTTGCGCTTATCCATGCCTAGTAAAGTGCTGTTAAT
>JACMPP010000020.1 GCA_014377445.1 Oligoflexus sp. | reverse complement strand
CTGGAAGCAATCAACACGACCGGCAAAAATTTACTCGACATACGTGAACTCTCCTGGATAAATCTCTCAACCGGGTAGCCTATCGGCCACTTAAAAAGAACATTGAGTTTTCACTAAGATAAATTATAACCTCCTCATATTGTTAAATACAAGTTCAATCCCAAAACTGAAATTTATCTATTTCTATAATAATAAAGTGAAGAAACAGAGTGATAATGTCCCGTACTAAAAACAGAGGGAAAATGTCCCGTAGGATACCCCCTCAAAGCTAAATCTAAATAGAGGGGTTATCGAAGCTCCTCCCTGGGCTTTGAAGAACGTTCGTGCCGCCACTCAAAACCATACCGATAAATTTGCCTCGGGCAACATCGGCATTCTTTGGACTGACACTCACAAAGAAGCGGAAAAGAATCCAATTCAACTCTTCCATGACGGCCGTGCCTCGGGCATCCACGAAGCTGTGCTCTGGCACGGTGGCGAAGCTCTTAAGGTGATCAATGCCTACAAGGCTTTGACCAAAGAGCAACGCGAGACTCTGGAAGCTTTCATCGGGGATATCTAAACCAAATCATTTAAACAACGAGAGGCGCTCAGAGAAAAATTCCGAGGGCCTCTTTGATTTGATGATTAGATATTGACGAATTCAGAATCTTTATATTACGCCATTCCTGCATAGTCTATCAAGGGGAACGGCGAGATTTCTCATGAGGCGTAAAAAGCCAATGGCAAGACTTGGGATTTTTAGACAGATTGTTCAGCAGGACGAACAATCTTCGAGTAATTGGAGAAAATGGCTCGGCATATTAATCATTTGTTCACTATTATTTTCAGATTGCTGTTACAAATTGGAATGAAAACGCCTAGTATTATGACTGACCGCTAATTCATTATTAGACTTCATTTCACCTATCATTGGGTACTTAGGTTGCATGAAATCGGTTGATTTCAGTGACGGTAAGGAGTAGCTGCGCATGCAGGAGTTGGGAATAGCCTTGGCTTTGCAAATTGATTTCCAAGCACGATCTCTCAATACAATCGATTTCAGTCTTATTATTGCCTGCTACAAAGACGCCGACCACCTTGAATCCAATGTCAAAGAACTTGTTGACTATATGAATCAGTGCCGCTTCAATTTTGAGATCGTGATGGTCGAAGATTGCTCGCCAGATGGTACAGCGCTTGCTGTTCGGAAGACGGCTATTTATCTAGAGGAATGCCAAATCCCTTACCAAACAATCTTTCATCAGCAGAATCTTGGTCGGGGTCGTTCCGTGTCGGATGGCATTCGGGTCGCACGTGGCCCAATTGCTGGTTACATCGATATCGACCTTGAACACAGGATGGATGCTCTCTTATCAATGATCAATCTCGTCTCGCAAGGTGCGGATCTGGTGGTAGGAAACAGAGTGGTCCTCAATCGGGTCTCTCGGCCCTTACGAGCTCTATCGAGTTGGGCTTACAAACGGCTGGCCCATCTAGTTCTACCGATGAGTATTCTCGATACCGAGGCAGGGTTTAAGATATTCAACCGGGATCGAATCCTCCCCCTGCTTGACTTGACTCAGGACCAGCACTGGTTTTGGGACACGGAAATTGTTCATCGGGCGCTGTCTTCAGGTCTTCGTTGCGAAAATTTCCCCATTATTTTTCAAGAAAAACCCGAGAAGAAAAGTACGGTTTCTCTAATTCCAGACTCAATGGCCTATCTCAAAGCGATTTATCGCTACAAAAAAAGCATTCGGATTCTCGCCTAGTATTTGCCTCCGGATTTGGTCTGAAGGTATAAAGGAATTATAAATGAACATCCCATTTCACCGGTCCATTGTGTCGAAAGATGATGAAGACGTTGTTCTCAAATCATTGCGTTCAGGCCATACCCAGGGAGATGGTTTCTATACCAAGCAGTGCGAGCTCTGGTTGCAGGAAAATCTTCAGTGCCCGCGTGCTCTCCTGACTTCATCGGGAACCGATGCGCTTGAGATGGCCATGCTCCTGGTAGATATAAAGGCCGGCGATGAAGTGATCATGCCGTCCTTTACCTTTGTTTCGACAGCCAATGCAGTGGTCTTGCGAGGCGCTACGCCCGTTTTCGTGGATATTCGAAATGATACGCTGAATCTCGACGAAAATCTTATTGAAGCCGCGATTACTTCAAAAACCAAAGCTATCCTGCCCGTGCACTACGCAGGGGTTTCCTGTGATATGGATCGAATCCTAAGTATTGCTGAGAACCATAATCTCCAGGTCATTGAAGATGCGGCTCATTCCTGCTGCGCAAGCTATAGCGGTCGGCCGTTAGGTAGCTTTGGGCGTCTTTCGGCTCTAAGTTTTCATGAGACAAAGAATCTGAGTTGTGGCGAGGGAGGGGCTTTGCTCATCAATGACCATAGGCTGATTGCGAGAGCCGAAATTCTGCGGGACAAAGGGACCAATCGAAAAGCATTTCTCAGGGGCGAGGTCGATCGCTACACATGGATGGATGTTGGCTCTTCCTTTCTTCCTTCCGACACCATAGCCGCTCTCCTCTGGAGTCAGTTTCAAAGAAGTGCTGCGATTTTACGCGATCGCTTGATCTTAGCTCGACGCTACACTGAAAATCTCTACAGGCTTTCTCAGCGAGGTTGTTTCCAGCTTCCCTTTGAACCGAGTGATTGTACAGGCAACGCCCACCTCTTCTTCCTGCTTTTACCGGATGAGGAAAAACGCAGTGATTTGCAGGCGGCTCTTCACAAATTAGGTATCCAAACTTCGACTCACTACGTCCCTCTTCACAGTTCCCCGGCAGGCCAACTTCACGCAAGGGTAGATGGGAAAATGACTGTTACAGAAAGGGTCGCTAGTACTATTCTAAGGCTTCCACTTTACCCCAGCCTTAGTCTGCTCGAACAAGACAGGGTGATAGAAGCCATTCACGGCTTCTATAAACGTTGATGAGCCAACAGTTTGCGCTCACAAGGGCCAGGCAGTTTCTATCATCTTACCGTCCACATATTTCCAGACTATTTTACAATCCGGGCAAGGAATCTTTGAATTGGGTGCTGAATCCGAGAGAATATGCTTTTTGGGATCGACTTCGTAGAGATTCGCCAAGGAGGGAAGAAACCAATGCGCAGGATTTATGTCGTAAATATAGACGTCCTGATGCTGCAAGAGAAAACGGCCCACGACTTCGTTCGAATGTTTCAAGGTCTTCCATTTCTTTACGAGCAATGGGCTGCCCTCCGAGAGCCCTACGAGAACCGCCAGTGCAAAGGCAAACTGAATGACTTTTCGTTGATAGGTCACCAGGAAATAGACTGAACCCACGAGAACCAGGGTGTCGATCACAAACATCGTGCGAAACCAGGTGCCAAAGCTCCGGCTGCTGATGCTTACAGCATAAAGCACGGGGTAAATAGTTAGAAAGGCGCTCCCCAAGATGGCGATCCAGTAGAGGAGGATCCACTTATCGACCTTTCTCTCTTGCAAAGACCACAACACTCCCACCAACGTCAGACCTATCGCAAACCAGGATGTGTAGCTGCCCAGGAAAATAAACATGATATCGCGGTATGCTTTCAGGGTGCCCCATGCATCGAGGTGTTTGACGCCTCCATACTGAAAGCTAAGGCCCGTAACGTGAATACGATACGCCGCATAAGCAATGCCTACCCCGACCGTGAGGGAGGCGAGATTCCAGAGTCTTTTGCGAATCGCATACAGAAACAGTATGACCGAGAGAGTGGTCGGATAGAATTCTTTGGACAGAAATGCCAGAGCTGTGCAGAGGCCAACGAAGAAGAGCGTTAGGTAGCTTCGCCATCGGGATTGATTTTCAAGGTCAACGGCTAGTAAAATTGCGATAAGTGCAAAGCCAAGACCTTCAATGTAGCCACGCGCGGAAATGAACTCATGGGCTACCAGTGTCGATGGAAGGTAAATCCATGTGCATGCGACAAATGTCGCGGCCAGTCGGTTTCTGCAGATTTTATGCATGAGCATGTAGATGAGTGTGGATGCGCACAGTATCATTAGGGAGCTGTGCAAATAGGCAACGAAAGCTGAACGATGGGCGATCTGGCTGTCGATCCACAGCGAAACGTATTGCATCGGAATGATTTCGTTCGACCTGAAAAAGCTTCCACCAAAAAAGAATTGGGAAAAATGTTTGACCTGGGCCGCGCGGAGATACATCAGCGGATCGTCTTCAAACCACCAGCTATGGAGAGTGTCTTGTATAAAAAAGACATCAAGAACCCAGGCGAGGGCAATTGCGGACAGACTCAATAAGTGGTGACGCACAATATCGACATAATGTTTCAAAACTGCACTCGATATCAAAAGTTGAATTCATCATAGTTTCGCCTGAAACGATCATATCGCATTGTGCACCGCGCCGACTTAAATTTTACCTTTTATTCATTTTTCTCAGATTAATTTGTTTTCTTTGACTATTTGGTTATTGATTTTCTTCAATTTATTTGAACCTTCTTAGGAAAATGACTTGCGTCAGCACATCCTCAGCATGCGCCCAGCATCACCTTCTCATCCTCATCAAGATCGAAAGCCTTCATGCGATCGAGGAGGGGAGGATAAGCGACAACTATGTTCTGGGCTGAAATAACGGAAATAGAAAATATAAGAAGATTATAACTTATTTCAATGACTCTTTGCCGATAGAGTAGGAAGTGTAGAAGAACAGGGCGTACGAGACGTCCGTCGAACGACCAAACCAAAGGATAAAGTATGTTGACTGTAAGACGCTCCGAAGACCGAGGACTCGCGAACCATGGCTGGCTCAAGTCTCGGCATACGTTTTCTTTTGCTGACTACCACGATCCTAAGCATATGAACTTCGGACCGCTCCGTGTGATCAACGAAGATCAAATCGATGCGGGAACAGGCTTCGGCCAACACCCTCACCGCGATATGGAGATCATCTCCTACGTGATGGAAGGCGCCCTGTCCCACCAGGATTCAATGGGTAACAAGGTTGTAATTCTCCCAGGTGAAATCCAACGCATGAGCGCTGGGACTGGTGTGGTCCATGCTGAGCAGAACGATAATAAATCGGGAAAAACCCATTTCCTTCAAATCTGGGTGATGCCGGATGAGTTGAAATTGAAGCCAAGCTATGGACAGAAGTCGTTTAGCGAGGCCTTAGCCAGTAAGAACCTGGTCCTCGTCCTTTCCAAAACGGGTCGGGATGGATCGATATCGATCAATCAGGATGCAGATATCTACTTGTCACGTCTGACAGCGGATGAAGAACTGTCGTTTGATGCGAATCCAAAACGGGGCGTCTGGCTCCAGGTCATCAAAGGTCGATTGACTGTACAAGGCGAAGAATTAAAAGCCGGCGATGGAGCGGCCCTGACTGACGAGTCGAAACTCGCAATCAAATCCAGAGTCGATTCAGAATTTTTGCTCTTCGATCTTCCGCAGCTTTAATTTTTGCAGGGCCGCGGCATCGAAGCTCAGGCAATTTCGGCAAAAAAAGAGGAGCCCCTGAGGGCCCCTCCAATCGTGGAAGCTTAATTGTAAGTCTTAGTTGGCGCTAAAGGCGCTGGTCGGGACAATCACATACTCAGTGCTGCCTGGAACTTTCCATTTCAACTGCAAAGCGATGTGAACTCTTGGACCTTGGTACCAATCCAGAAGCAATGCATGCTTTCCTGCGGTCAGGGTCACATCACCAGTCCTTACAGTTGCACTGTGCTGACCATCATTATTTACAACTTCTTTAGAATCGATGTAGAGAATGGAACCGTCGTCAGAGAGTGTTTGGAATGAATAGATACCGGCCGTGGGAATGCTGATTTTTGCCGATGAGTGCAAAGCAAACCATTCCTGAAGTGCGGGTGCACCTGGGAATCCTGCCTCCCAACCCTGGAGTGGAATATCAAATTTGTCGAGACAGACTGTGTCGCTTTGTGTCAGTGTGGCGAAGTTTGGTAATTTGGGAGTACCTGCGGCCAGCTTATAGACAACGGAGGTAATAGGGAAAACGACATTACCCTTCATACAGCCGACGAAAAGTTGTTCCATCTGAATAATATCGAGACTTTTCTTGCCAAAGACGGTCTGATCATTTGCAAGTGTTCCGGCGATAGTGACTGTCATTTTGCTGGTGACTGACGCAGGGCTGGTATAAAGGCCTTTCGCGTCGATGCTACCAAGATTTTTTCCCGCTGGGCCTTCCAGCGTCCAAAGAATTTCTGAATCAACTGCGCGTGAAAGGAGGGCAAGGGCTTGAATTGGCTTTTTGCCTTCGCGGATTTCTGCGCTTGGCAGTTTGATTTCGAGAGTGAGTTCGACTGCTTTTTGTAGCACCTGGTCTTCAGGCGCAATCGCGACAACTTCGGGGGAGGCTGCAGCAGGACTCTCCAGTTTCTCCAAAGGAGCAGGCAGGGCGTCTCCAGCAGGTGCTTCAGCGGCAGGGGCGGCCTCAGGCAACGCGTCTTGCGCTTTCTCAGTCGTCTTGATCTGCGTCCTGCCTTGGAAGGCTGGTCCGTCCGCGTTTGAACAGGCTAGAGTGCCCGCCAGCAACGTAATGGAAATGATCGATAAATGCTTCATGTGTGAGCCCCGCGAAAGATAGTGTTATTATTTGTTCGGTTTGATTTTGGAGGTAGGCAAAGGAAAGTTGGAAGCCATCGGAAGGATTGTCAAATAAAGAGATAATTATTTCGTGATTGGAGCTACTTGGGGATTCGCTTTCCTCAATTCTTACGGGATGTGGCGACGAAGTAAAAATTGAGCTCTAAATGATTCAAATTTCAGTCTGGAAACAAGAAGCCCCGATCCTCAACAAGGACCGGGGCTTTTATATTTGCGACTGAGATCCAGTATTAGTCGATTGTGAAGAATTCATTATCGACGAGGATAGGATCAGCAAATGAGCGATCGAGGATGTTAGTTAAAAGAGCGTTTTCCGCTGGCTTTTGAACATATGTACCCGCTGCTTCGTAAACGAAGAGGCGACGGGCGAGTGGGTAGTTGAAGCTACGGATGTTGGTTGGTGTTGGCAAATAAGCTTTGCTCTCTTGGGTCAACGAGAGTGGAATCGCGCGGTTTTCTTCAGGGCGACCCGCTGAAAGACCTGAGTAAGCAACAGCATTCACTTCAGTTGATGTCGCTACTGCGATGTCAGAAGTCTCTTTCAAGACTTTGACGCAATCACCGAAAGCTTTGACGCCAGTCAAAGATTTGAAAGTGTCGGTTGTACCCGAGAAATCATCACGGCGATAGACTACGATTGGCGCGTCCATTCCGCCCAGTTCGCTCCAGTTTGTGACTTTACATGTGAAGATTTTGACAACAGCGCCCATAGTGATGTCTTGTTGTGGGTTCTTAACGTTGACAAAGATGCCGATACCGTCCAGGCCAATCTCGTGTTTTGTAAGCACGATGCCAGCCGCTTCAGCTACTGCCAGAGCTTCTGGTTTCATTTCGCGAGACATCGGGGCGATGCCTTGGAGGCCAGCGATGATAGCCGCTTCGCCTTTACCAGAGCCGCCGCCTTGGTAAACGATTTGGTCTTCGAGGCCGCTTGTGACGATAACGTCAGAAACGAAACCAGCGAGAGTGTCAGAACCTTGAAGAGAAAGACGTGAAGTGTTCGCTACAGGAGTAGTTGTGACTTCAGGTGCGGTGACGGGAGTAGTTGTGACTTCAGGTGCGCTGACGGGAGTAGTTGTGACTTCAGGTGTGCTGACGGGAGTAGGTGCATTTTGAGCGAAGGCGCTCGCGCTCGCGAAGATACTGGCCAAAAGTAGTTTTTTCATGAGGCTTTCCTTATCTGTGGTATGCACGGGAACTTGCTCCCGTGACTCAGCTCTATAGATTTTAGAAGACCGAAACAAACCAATATTAGGCAAAAGTTTGGTAAAGATTTATGGAGCGAACGCATTCTCGCATTCCGTCTGCGGAAACTGCTGCTTACCCTTGGCCAGGCTGGATTTTACGTAGTCATAGATCGCCCAACCTGTGTTGGAAGCGGCTTGGCGCAACCACTTGTTCAGCTCATCCGGTTGGAGCGGTGTGCCCAACTCAAGATCGTACTGGAGACGGGGATCGGTCACGGGCCAGTTGTTGTAAGTACAGATATCGTTGAAGACATCGTAGTCACGGAAGTAGGCCTTGGTCGCTTTCGGATTGCTTGGAATCTGGCGCGCACAACGATCGATCAGAGTCTTAAGCATCTGCGCCTTGTTCGTTCCAAGGAGATCGGCAACCTGAGCAGGCGGATTCATCTTTGTGCCCTCGTAGGCCATCCAGATAAAGTAGTTGCCACTGAGGTCGACAGAGGCACTGTCGATCGTCTGGGTGAATTGCTTGATATTCTCGCCTTTTCCCCCGAATAGACCTTTTTGGAAGTTCGCCACACGGATGGAGCCGCCTGACCATTTATCCAAATTTCCAGCCAGAGGGCCATCGGCCGCGCCTACCCGTCCGTGACACTTGGTGCAGGTAAGGTTGTAGAAGTAGGCGCCGGCTGTCGTCCAATAGAGTTGGCCCAGAGGTTTGGCGGGATCCTTCGTGCCTGGTTTGAGCATCCAGTCTTTGAGTTTATCGGTCGCAAGTGTGGCTGCAGGGAATGAGCATTCCGGCTTCGCTGTCCACCAGTCCACAGCATATTGATTGTGTGAGACCGCCTGGAGGCCCGCTTCATAACGGAGCGACTTAAACCATTCGCTCATGCCGGAGCTTGGATCGTTCCAATCGGCGCGACGCGGTTGGTAGGGGCCGTTGGATTCGGTGGGATCCTGCTCCAGGATCGAAACATCGCCGGAGTTATAGTCGCTGTCATCGGTGCAGCTATTGCTGACCTTGAAATTGTCGACTTCAAAGCTCGAAATCGCAGGATCGTAGGTTTTGATCCATTTCGAAAAGAGTTTTACCACGCGACAATCCGGTGAAGCCACGCTGTGGAGGGGCATGCGACTTTCAAGTTTGAGATCGGTATCCGAATCCGCCACACGATGGAAGAGGTAGCTCTGATCGAGTTTGCCCTCGTGATTGATGATTTTTTTGTTCGAATAGAAGGTTGAAGTCAGATTGGTATCGAAGTCGTAAATTTTGCCCGCGCTTAGATTCATGGGAATATTGGCTTCCATCTTGGCAAAACCTTTGGGGTTGTGACAATGCGCACAGTTGCCAACCATGTAGCCCTGAGCCCTGACCGTATGATCGTCGAGGATGTGACTCGCGGGAAAGTATTCCAGCTTCGGGAGTTTGGCGGCCGTGATATTCGTAAACATGCCGTAATTAACAAATCGTTTAACCTGATTGAGTTCGTCTTCGTTGACGGGAAGATCGCGTCCCGCTTCACCGACATCGCGACGGTTGATTTGTAGCGGGGTGAATCCCAGGACGAAGTTTTCGCCTGGCGCACCCTGATGGCACTGTTCGCAGCGATGGCGGGCCGGCACCAGATAGTTGCGTTTCGATCCCGTCTGCTTGTTGAAGTCGAGGGCCATCGTATGGTCTTTCCAGGCCGTACCATCACGATAAGGTTCTTTAAGAAGATCAGCGTTGCTTCCGTCCTCGCGCCAGATATAGGTTCCAAAGAGGGCCTTCTTAGGCGCGTTGCGCGCTACGATGATGCGGGTTTCAATCGGCTTGTAATGAATTGTCCCGTCAGTTTCCTTCACACCGCGAAAGAAGGTTTTATAAAAGCGAGTATTTTCGGGAATATCGAAGGTTGGTTCTGAAATTTTGTCCTTGATGACGATTTCAAGAGGCTTCGGTTGAAAGGCTTTGCCTTCTTTAATTCGAGCGGGTTGGTGGATGTGACGAACCTTTTGCACGTGGTCGTTCCAAAGAGGGTATTCGACGTTGTAGGAGATCGTTCCCTTCGCACTCAAGGTTCGACTATCCATAGAGTTGAGGTCAGTGTCAGAGAGGAGGTCAGGAAGAATTGTGGCCTGATCAAAGTAGTAGTCACTGACCGGATCCGTTCCGATATCCTTACCATCCTCAGGGAGGCAGTTGCCAAGGTCCGTGAAATTCAAATCACTTAGCCGACCCCACATGGCTTCAGGATATTCACCAGCAGCCGTGACGGCCGTAGGGGCTTCGTTTTTGCCGCTTTGGATCCATTGATCGAGCTTTTTACCTAGAGCGATATAAGTCTCGGGACTTTGATCACGAATATTTTTAGGCGGCATGCTGCCATTGACCAGGACATCGCGTATCTGCTCCGCAGTTTCAAAGAATCCCGGAACGTTGACCTTGCCATTGCCTACGATGATTTCACCGCCGTGGAGCTGATCCTGATAGCTAAAGCCACCCGTGCTTGATCCTGGAGACAGGTGACAGGATTTGCAGGAGCTGTTGATCGCCTGGCGAACGTCTTCAAACGAGACTTCCACAGTGCTGCCGGAGGCCGCTGTAGGTGCGCTGAGTTGGAAACTTTTTGCTGACTTCGGCAAAGCGCAGGTCGGCCGCAAGGCAACGCTGGGCGTTCCTGGAGGAGCCGGAACTTCCGCTGTTTTGGGAACTGGGGTCTCTTTAGAATCGGGTTTGGAAGAACAGGATGCAAGGGAAAGACCGACGAACAGTGTAAAGACAAGGCATCTGAGTCTCGAATGAATTGGCATGGCCACTCCTAAGCGGGCTCGTGTAATGCGCGATATATAGAATCTATTAGAGAAAAAGGGATTAAAGGCGGGTCAATTCTTTGTGAAAAAAGAGAGGGCTCTGTGTAAAGGCGGGATGAAGAGAGGAGGATGGGGACCAAAAGCCCCCAGATCCTTTTAGAACCACTTAAAGAGTCTCTGCGTAATGATCGCAGGTACGAAGAGATAAAAGCTCAGAACCGCGATTTCAAAGCCGAGGCTATGCAAAGGCTGCCCTTCCAGAGCGATACGTCTGAGGCCGTCGTTCAGTGCGGTCAAAGGCAGATAGGCGGTGGCCGTGATGAGCCAGTCGGGGAAGTTGTTCTTCGAGAAGAAAACACCGGAGAGCATCATCATCGGGAGTGAGATGAGGTTGGTGAGGCCCGAGATCATTGGGATGCTGCGGGTCCGTGCTGCGCAGAGCAGAGCGATCGAAGTGAAAGCCGCCGCGCCCAGAACAGCGAAGAAGATGTAGCTAAGAAAATTGCCGTAGACTTTGAAATGGAAGATGACAAAGCCAGTTATCATCACCGCGATAAACTCCGCGGTAAGGACCATCATGCGGCCACAGACGTGACTGACGATATATTCGTAAGCCCGCATAGGGGTCGCGAGGTAGCGTTTCAGAAGGTTTTCCTTCCGGTTCGATACAATCGTCATCCCGACACCGAAGAGGCTGGAGGTCATGATCGAAAGGCCTAGAAGACCCGGGATAAGGAAGTCCACGTAGCGACCACCCTCCACTTCGATCGATTGCAGATCTTTCTGAATCGTATCCTGGCGGCCCCCAAAGCGTTGCACAGCGTCATCGACATATTTCTCGGCGCGTACAGCCTCAGGATTTTTTTCGTCTAGAGTGTAACTGACAGCCTGGTCTTTGCTGCTCGTGACGATAAGGGCGATCTCCCCTCGTTTCATCCGCGTTCTCAATTCTTCAATGTCGCCTTCGCGAAATTTCAACTGAGGATCTTTCTGAAGAACGTCATGCAGCGAAGACGTCCAGGGCGTTGCTTTTGTCGGCGCATGCCAGCCGATACCATAGGTTTCGGGATGAGGCTTGGAAAAGGCAAAGCCAAGCGCCAGCATCCAGATCACCGGCATAAACACGACCCAGAAGAAAGCCGAGGGCTCCCGACGGAATTCGCGCCAGCGGCACTTGATTTGTTCAACCATACTTCGGTTAAGCATCTCGCATGCTCCTTCCTGTTAATTTGATAAAGACGTCTTCGAGTGTCGAGCGACGAAGCTCAAGTTGATCGAGGACGAGACCTGTACGGTCACTCACACGAAGAAGTTCGGTCATGTGGTTGACCTGATCGCTGGCCACGAGCTCATAGGTGTCGCCGCTGACGAACGAATCTTTGATCCAAGGCAAATCTTTGCCGAGGGTCGAGAAGATTTGGTCCGAGGTCTGCTCGCCGGCGAAACGGAAACAGAGAATCTGCTTCCCGCAAACTGTTTCAATCAACGATTGAGGGCTACCCTCAGCGATAATCTTGCCGTGATCGATGACAGCGATACGATCCGCAAGCTTCTCAGCCTCGTCCATATAATGCGTTGTGAGAAGAATGCTTCGATCTTTGGTTTTGTGCTTTAAAAGCAGATCCCAAATCATGCGTCTGGCCTGGGGGTCGAGACCGGTGGTTGGTTCGTCCAGGAAAAGAAGGCGCGGATTGTTGACCAAAGCGCAGGCGAGATAAGCGCGTTGCTTTTGGCCGCCAGAGAGTTTGACCAGATGGGTATCCGCTTTATCCTGCAGCTCGACCATGGCGATCGCTTCATCCACCGGCATCGAGGATTTGAAAAAGCTGGCAAAGAGAGACAGTGTCTCGCGAACGCTCATGCGTTTATAGAGCTGAGTGTCCTGCAGCATGACGCCGACATCATGCATGATCGTCGCGCGTTCTTTTTTCAGATCCTTGCCGAAGATCGATATGCTGCCCTGGTCAGGAGGGATAAGGCCTTCCAGCATTTCTACAGTCGTCGTTTTGCCCGCACCATTCGGACCTAAGAGGGCCAGGCATTCGCCGGGTTTGACCTCGAGGCTGATATCCTGGACTGCGGTAACCGAACCAAAACTCTTTCGCAAATTACGTGCGATGAGAAGAGATTCCATCTTGAACCCCTAAATGGTAAAACGCAGAGTGTACTTGCCGTCACGTGTGATGACAAGTCATGGCTCTTCGCAAAAAATAATGGGCCTGGCCAATTGGAAAGGGAAAGAATGGAAGATTCGTGCGATGTCATTATTGCTGGATCAGGTTTGGCTGGTTTGCTAGCGCTAAGCAGACTGAGTCGCGAAAAACCAGATTGGACTTTTACTCTCCTCGAGAGAGAGCCTTGGCATGGTGGCCGTATGCGTCCCAGTTTGGAGAGCGAGGGCTCACGTTCCTGCGGCCTTCAGTCAGCGTCGTCCGAACTCTATGATTTTGTCATGGGAACCCTTGGTCCGCAAAACGCTAATGAATTGATTCAGCCGCTGAAGTCCTTTGGTGTTATGATCGGGCAAAAGATACAAGAACTCCGTTTCGAGCAATTGACGACAGTGGATATGGCGCGTGCAATTGCCGGTGGAGCCGCGACTAAAGATTGGGCGGCCATCGAGCAGATTCTGGGGGCTGAACGAAGCGAGGACGCCTTCAATCAGCTTTGGAAGGGCGATCGCAAAAGCGCTGCCCTTGTTCCGCTTGAGCAGTTGGCCCATTTCTGGGGCGTGCCTGAATTGACAGGGAGTAGTATACGCCCCCTGCAAAATGGATTCCGCGATGCGCGCAAAGGGCTGTGGACGGGGCGCTGGGATCTGCTCTTTGATGAAATGCTCTCGACACTACGATTTGAAAATCGATTGAAAGTCTTCAATCGCGCGCAAATCATGTCAGCAAAATATGAAGAGAAAACCTGGACAGTTTCCAGTACGAACGGAACTTTCAATAGTCCTCGGATGCTGGTTGCCCAAAGCCCTTGGGAAGCGATCCTCTGGTTGTCGAAAGACCTCTGGCCTTCCCGCTTAATCAACATTGCGAGTAAGACCAAGCCCGTGAGCCTGGTCATGCTCTCCGAGCTCAATCCCTTCCAGGGACTGCCGGATGTCTTATTTGTGACGGCCGAAGATGTGCAGGTCATCTCGCTCCCAGGTCAGATTTGTTTTCAAGCGCCTTTAAACTATGAGCTAACTGTACAGGCGCCGGCGGTGGGCAAGACGATTAAGCGTCTCAAACGAGCCCGTAAGAAGCTTTCGCTGGTTTATCCCGAGCTGGGTCCCGAAGGTGCCGAACACATGGCTCTGCTCTCGGTGGGCTGGACGCACAGCATTCATCCGCCTGAATACAAATGGTTTGAAAAACTCGACGCCACACACGTTCAGAAAAAACACCTTGGATTTGCGGGGGATTGTATCGGTGCGGAGGGGTCCGGCGACCTCAATCTCATCACGTCTGTGCAAGATGCTTGCTCGATGTTGTTGCACGGATAGCGATTCGTGGATCTTCTTTAAAACAAGTGGAGAGGGAGGCTTGTCACTTCGCCCTGGCTGGTCTATAGTTCGGCCGAAGAGACAGCTTTTTTCCTTTTTAAAGGTGACCCACGATGACGGCGCGATTGATCGATGGTACGGCTATAGCCCGCTCGCTCAAAGAGAGCATACAGCAACGCATCACTGACCTCAGCGGTCAGGGTTATCGCGCCCCTTGTCTCGCGGTTGTTTTGGTTGGAGGCGACCCAGCCAGCGAGATTTATGTCGGGCATAAAAAGAAGGCCTGTGCAGCCGTCGGCATCAAAAGCCACGCTTTGCATCTTCCCGAAGACGTTTCTCAGGAAGAACTCGCAGCCGCCCTTATCGAACTCAACGCCGATTCCGAAATAGATGGCATTCTTCTTCAGCTTCCTCTCCCCAAACATCTCGACAGTCGCGCAGCCATCGATCTCATCTCTCCAGAGAAAGACGTCGATGGGTTGACTCCGTTTAATCAAGGGTTGATTCCCTGGAAGCGTCGCGGAATGATTCCCTGTACACCTTCGGGCGTCATGGAATTGATTCGCACGACCGGTGTGGATCTTCGGGGTGCGCGTGCGGTTGTGATCGGCCGAAGTGTTTTGGTCGGTGCGCCTCTCGCCAGTCTGCTGGGGCACAAGGGTGCTACCGTCACGTCTTTGAACTCCCAGACTGTGTCGCCTGCTGAGCACTGCCGTCAGGCGGATATCCTCGTGGCTGCCGCTGGAGCGAAACGTTTGGTGAAAGGGTCTTGGATCAAACCAGGAGCTGTGGTCATCGATGTGGGCATGCATCGCGATGCGGGGAAGCTCTGCGGTGATGTGGATTTTGATGAAGTGAAAAAAGTAGCTTCCTGGATCACTCCGGTCCCTGGAGGCGTTGGCCCTATGACGATTGCTTATCTCTTGAGTAATTGTTTGGAAGCTTTTGAGAAGTCGCATGGAATCTTTAGGGGTTCTGAGCAGCTTTAATTCTGAAAGAATTATAAAATGAAAAACCTCCGACTTTGGCAGTCGGAGGTTTTTCTTTGTCTTATAATCCTTCAATATGAAGATGTAGAGAAAATGACGGTTGAACTGTTTCATTCCTTGAAATCAATACTTCCAGCGCATGAAGTCATCCTTGTTGGCGAATCACTAGGAACGATGATGATTTCTCAGATTATGAAAAACGGACTTATGCCAGAGTTGCGAACGATTATAGGGTTGACACCCTGGTTGGGTAATAACTGGCAGATCCTCTCGGAAAGAGAGTCCACGAGCTTCATTGTGAATGGAACGGCCGACTCTATTTACCCGAGTCATCAGTCAG
The DNA here is from genome assembly GCA_014377445.1 of Oligoflexus sp. Classification (GTDB taxonomy): domain Bacteria; phylum Bdellovibrionota_B; class Oligoflexia; order Oligoflexales; family Oligoflexaceae; genus Oligoflexus. The sequence goes on along the minus strand of JACMPP010000020.1, from coordinate 65,585 downwards.
AACTCCCCCGCTACGAGCTATCTTATTGAAAATGCTGACCATTCCTTGGAGCATCGCTTCCTGGAAGATTCGTTGGCACTGCTTCCCGAACTCTTTGATAAGATGAGGGATTTTCTCGTCGAAAGTTTAGGCCAAGACGTTCAAAGCAACGTTTAGCCAGGATGCTCTCCAATGTTCGTCTTGGAGAGTAAACACTCCCGCACGTGCATCTTTCACAATTGTTAAATTGAACCCAAGCATCGTCGCCGCTATCGTGAGCGATGTCGCTGAAGCGAATAATACGAAGATCGTCGCTGAGGATCCAGAAGCGCCTATATGCGCTGACGCACCTGGCGTTACCTATTCAGTCATTAAAGATGGTGCACTTGTTACTGTTGGCCAAAACATTGACTGCAAAGCCTACTTTCTCGACGACTACCAAGCTCGCACTGCAATGTCGATCCTTGATAGCCTTCGTAATCTCTCTTACAGCGCAAAATAATCGCAGAAAAGTGAGCCAAAGAAATGCCTCCTTGAGCTGACGCTTGAGGGGGCTTTTTCGTAGGCATTGGCAATAATGAATCTGTTTTACAAATTAGCTGTACTGACAAACCACAAACTTCGCATTCCCCGAACGAATCTTCTCAGCATTCTCCGCCGTTACCAAGGCAAAGCCCGCTTCCTCCGGATTGAGGCTCACGATTGCCAACTCTCCGCGTTCCAAAGCATACATCTGATCTTCATGAACCATGACGTTCGCGATGCGTTGGCCATCAACTATGAAATGGTAGGTCTCGGTACCCCGAGAATCCAAAAGATTATGACTCGAAATAATATCGATCGCTCGCGCTTCCGCCTCTTTGAACAGGCGTTCTTCATTGCGCTTAATATTCAACAGGCGATCTGCTTCGCGCTTCGCCGCGAGCAACTGCTCCGCTGGAGACAGCTCGTGCACCGCATTCGGATCGCGTGCGGCCTGGATCTTTTGATGCTGCTGTTTCGCGACTTCGCGCTGAGCTTTCTTCGCTTGCTCTTTGCTGGCAAGTCCCGATTTCATCAGTTGGTCGCGTAAGTTCATCGTTTTAGCTCCTCAAAGTCTACTTTACGGGTGAATGCTATTGCTTCGCGAGGACCATGACAAGCAATTTGTCGTCCCCTTTTTGATTCGTGTTGAGGGCGATGGCATTGGCTTTGGGGTTGAGGAGGAGGCGACGGTGGGAAGGCGAATTCCAGAGGAGCTGGGCGAGTCCGGAAAAGCTCGGAGCGACGGCTCGGTTTTCACCAAGAAGTTCGACATTTTGACTTTTCAAAAGCTCTTTTCTGCTCATGAGCAGGCTGTGTGGATGATGCAGATCTTTTTGTTGGGCCGATTCGTCGGCGAGGGTCTGCAGGGATTTGGCTCCGATTTCGAGACGCGGGAGACCGCTTCTTTTTCTCTGGCCCTGGATCCATTCCAATAGCTCAGCCTCGCTATTCAGTCCCGTTATCTTTTCCGCTGGCATCAGCGGTACAAGGGCCCAGAGCTCCGGTCCCGTCTTGGACTTGTCCTCGGGGTGACAGGTCAGCGTCATGATCTTGAGGCGCATGTCCTTCAGTTCGATACGATCGAAGAGTTTGCCCGGGGCTTCCTCATGCACGAGGGAAAGGGGCTGATCCTTGTCGACCTCAATGGCATCGACATCAATGCTCGCGCAACTTGCTTCGAGAACTTCGTAGTGAATGTCCAAGACCCTTCTCATCCGATTCATCTTCACGACAGGCTGAGGCGCAGGGGTACTGACGATCCACTGGCGATGGTCCTTACAGGTCCCGAAGCTATAGCCTCGGTGACCATTGGTCTCAGCAAATTTTTGGGCGAATCTTTTGAGGCCTGATGTTTTCACGAAAGCGAGTTCGATCTGCGCGTCATAGATGGCGAGGCTTGACAGGTCGTCTTTTGATTCGTCGCAAAAGATAACGGCAGCTTTTTGCAAATCATCACGAAGCATGGGAGCGGCCGAAGCGAAGCCTGAATAAAATGAACCCACGACGAGAAGCAGTTTAAACGAAGTCCGCATGAAAACCCCCAAAGGTCAAAAAAAAGACCCTCTTGCGAAGGCCTTTCCATTTATTTTGTTTGTAGAAGCTTGAAGATGGTCTGCAGCTGCATGTTCGAAGTTCCTTCGTAGAGCTTACCGATCTTCGCATCGCGGTAGAACTTCTCAGCGGGGAATTCTTTGATGAAGCCGTAGCCGCCGTATACTTCCAAGGATTTGGAAGCGACACGTTCGGCGACCTCTGAGACAAAGAATTTGGCCATCGCGGCTTCTTTGACAAAGTCTTCGCCAGCGTCTTTCAGACGAGCAGCGTTGTAGACCATCAAGCGAGCTGCTTCAATTTCAGTAGCCATTTCAGCCATTTGGAATTGGATACCCTGATAGGAATTGAGCGATTTGCCGAACTGCTCACGTTCAGCGGCGTATTTCAAAGCGCCGTCAAAAGCGCCTTGTGCGAGGCCAAGCATTTGAGCGGCGATGCCGATACGGCCTTCGTTCAAAGTCTCGATCGCGATCTTATAGCCTTTGCCATATTCACCGATGAGGTTTTCTTTGGGGATTTTGCAGTTGTCCATCAAGACTTCGCAGGTGGACGAAGCGCGAATTCCGAGCTTCACTTCTTTTTTGCCGACCGCGAAACCAGGAGTTCCCCGCTCAACGATGAAGCCGGTGATGCCTTTGTAACCCAATTCTGGATTCACATTGGCAAACACGATAAAGATGTCGGCTTCTTTCGCATTGGTGATGAAGATCTTTTTGCCTTCAAGACGGTAGTGGGTCCCTTCATCGAAAGCGCGACATTTCAATGCGAACGCATCTGAACCTGAGTTCGGCTCAGTCAAGCAGTAGCTGCCGACTTTAGAAGCGGCGAGCTGGGGCAGATATTTTTTCTTCTGCTCTGGGTTAGCCCAACGCAGGAAGATGTTGTTGACGAGCGTGTTTTGGACGTCACAGAGAACACTGACCGAGGGATCGACCTTACTGATCGCTTCAATGGCGAGGACGGCCATCATGAAGCTTCCGCCCGATCCACCGAACTCTTCAGGCAATTCGATGCCCATCAAACCGAAAGCAAAGAGTTGCTTCACGATCTCAGGATCCATGGTCTCAGTTTCGTCCATGTGGAGGACTTTGGGTTTCACAACTTGATTCGCAAATTTTTCAACTTCCGCTTGAAACATCTTCTCGTCATCACTCAGACGGGTAAGCGGGTGGCTTGGTTGCGCGCTCATGTCTTATCTCCGGTACTTTGACTCAATTTATTCAGTTGGGTAGTTGTAGCCTCTCCTGGCTTTTTTTTCACTAGCAATGACGCCTGATTCCCCAAACCCGGGACGGAAAGTTCCCTCATGGTGATTTCAATCTCCTGCTCCAGTCGTTTTATCTCGGAAAGATTGTGCCGAAGTTGGCGACGTACTTTTTTGACATCCATCCCTTCACCCTTGCGAGCGAGCAACTGGGCGCAGTCCTCAAAAAGGGCCTCGCGCTGAGACTGGATACGTTTGCTGCGTTTGATGAGAAAGTTTTTTTGCTCGTCATGGATCTGCAGAGAGACACCCGTGAGGAGTTGGGAGAAGGCCTGCCACGATACACGGTGGTTTTGTATGTCAGGTTTTTGAGCCCCGAAGGAGCGGGCGGCCTCATAGGAACTTTCGGCGAAGACAAAGAGTTCATATTCCTCGCGCAGCTCCGCGATGTCGTTTTGCATTTTGATTCGTGCTTTCCAGAGATCGCGCTCCTGCTCCTCAAAATAAAGATGGGCCATGGGAAAGCTCGAGAGTTCCGCGGCCTGAAACTGGGCCTGCATTTTCCGGCTGCCGCTGGGAAGGATGCGGAGCCGCATGATGTTGCTCAAGATCAGGTTGTGCGTGAGCTTGAGATAGAGGTTCAGGAAACTGTGCTCATCGGTTTCTATGGCGAGGGCCATGTTCAACGCAGAAATTTTTAAGGGATCGAGGCCGAAGAACCTCTGGCCGGGATCTTTGGCGATAGGATCCTGCTGCAGTCTTTGGCTCGTTTCAACCAGTTCCGCCCAAATTTCAGCGATTTTGTTGCTGGCTTTGCGACGTTCAGGAGAGCTTGGTTGGTAGTCTGTCAGCTCGAGTTCCCACTGATTCCATTGGACCTCGAGATCTTGCTTTTGAGTCATGGAACATCCTCTTTGCTTTGGAGAAGAGTTTCAAGATAACATCGGGCTTCGCGGAGCTTCTCTCGGCTGGTAAAGAGCGATTCCAGGGCTTTGTCGGTATCGCTGGCGGCGCTGGACATCGCCTGCCCCAGAGCACCCGGACTGGGAGGGGGATTCGACGGTCTTTGCCTGGCATTGAACTTGGATTCCCCGAGCCATCGTTCCATCTGAAGCTTTTGGTCCTCGAGAAAATCATTGGCTCTTTTCATACCCTCAATTCGCTGCGTCTGGTCGACGATGGCCTTGGTCGTTTCAAGGAAACTTTCTTCGCCATTCGTCGCCAGGGCAAAGAGATCGACGGAAGACTTCAGTTGTTCAAGCTTGGGCTGAAAGGTTTCGTCTATCGCCCGCATCTTGTCGATGCAGCGGCGCATGCGATCCGGCTTTTCGCTGGCGTTCAAAGCCTGTTCGAGGAGGGGCAGGCGCTGCTGCGACTCGGCCGCGAATAGGGCCAGGGCTTTCTTCGCGTTGAGCATGGCTTCGAGAGTGATGTCCAGCTCGGACTGGTACAGATCCCTGAGGGGAGGGAGTCCGTCCATAATGCTGGAGAGGCTGGAGGGCGGTCGCCCGTAGTGGAGGAACACTGTGTCAAGGTTTTGACGCATGGCATCCCAGCGTCTGGCTAGTTTTGCCAGGTCGACTGCTGAGAGATGAGGGCTAAGTTGGGCGAAGTAATCGCGCCAGTCATCCAGGAGATTTTCGAAGCGATCGAACTGTAATGGGAGATCAGAAGATGCGGACGTGGTCTGAGTCATAAAGACCTCTGACTATTTTAAAAGGCTTAGGTTTCTTTGCGGCGAGGAAACGCGATCGTGCGGTATAGAGTTCTGCTCCATGATTGTCTCATGGTAAGCTGAGCCTTGTCTAGCGAACGAGCATGGCGCAATGACGTCATCAAAATTGCTGGGTTATGGACGAAGAATGGGTCTCGAAAACTAAGGGTATCGACCTTCAGAATCGGGCTTTCACGAAGGAGCACGGGAGTGAGCAAGAAGACTTTAGTCGAAGCAGCATTTGGTCGCGCCACGGATCGGACGCCTATCTGGTTTCTGCGCCAGGCGGGCCGCTATTTGCCGGAATACCGCGCGATTCGTAAAGATATCGACTTCGTTGGTCTCTGCAAAAACCCTGCTCTGGCCGCCGAAGTCACTTTGCAGCCCCTGAGACGTTTCGATGTCGATGCCGCAATTATTTTCTCGGATATTCTCATTCCCTGTACAGCGATGGGTCAGCATTTGACCTTCGACACCGGCCATGGACCTATCCTCGATCATCCCATTCGCTCGGCGCAGGATCTCTTCAAGCTCCGCCATCCCCATGTTGAAAAAGAATTGGGTTATGTCGGTGATGCGATCACTTTGACCAAGAAAAGCCTGCGTCCCGATCAAACTATGATTGGATTTGCCGGCGCGCCCTTCACCGTCGCCAGCTATATGATCGAAGGATCAGGCAGCAAGACTTTCACCGAGGTGAAAAGATTACGCTATACCCAGCCTCAGGTCTTTGAGGAACTGATGGAGCTCATCGCTGCGGTGACGTCCGAATATCTCCTGATGCAGGTGAAAGCCGGCGCCGATTGTTTGATGCTCTTCGACACCTGGGCCAACCAGATGACGGCTGAAGACTATCGCGATCTCGTCTTTCCGCACATGAATAAGGTCATTGAGACCGTCAAAGCCAAATGGGACGGTCCTCTTATTTATTATCCCGGTCAGTCGATGGAATGGCTCTTCGAGCTCAACGGCTTTCACGGCGATGTTCTTGCGATCGACTGGCGAACCCGTTTGCCAAGAGCCATCGCTTTGATCGAAAATCTTGGGCTCAATGTCAGCGTTCAGGGCAACCTTGATCCGCAGTCGCTGCTCGCTCCTGAATCCTTGCTTCGTGCGAACGTCCGTAAAGTCCTGGAAGCAGGACAGAAGGCGCGCGGGCATATCTTTAACGTGGGTCATGGTCTATTGCCTCACACTCCGCCTGAAGCTCTCCTGATAGCTATAGACGAAGTGCGGAAATTCGATAAAACCAAAGGCTCTTCACACTGAAGTGAGTCATGGCGGAGCATCTTTATACCTATATTAATCCCGTTTCCGAACGGGATATGAAGAAGGCCCTCGCGGTTTTGGAAAATGACGGGATACTTGCTTATCCCCTCGATTCCAACTGGGCGTTTGGCTGCGACGCAAGCAGCAGTAAAGCCCTGGATCGCATCAAACGACTGAAGCCATCGCATCCGCGGGATCAACCTTTTAGTTTGATCTGCGCGGATATTTCCATGGCCTCAACGGTGGGCAATATCGATAACAATCAGTACCGATTGTTGAAAAAAGCCTGGCCAGGTCCCTATACCATCATTCTCACGCGACATAAATCCTTGCCGCGGCAGATTAAGGACAAACGTCCTGTGGTCGGTATCAAGGTGCCTGAGAGTCTCCTCGTCCGAGAGCTCGTCACACGTTTTGGCAAACCCATTGCGACGACTTCAATTCCTCTGACTTCAGAGGGAAATGCCGTAAAAATGGGTTATGAAGTGATGGAGGAGTTCGGTCACGGTATCGATCTTCTGCTTGATCTCGGCGATGAGCTGCCTGCTTTGGATTCGACGATCGTCGATTTTACCGAAGGCGAGGCGGAAGTGATTCGTGTTGGTGTGGGCGATCCTAAAATATTCGGAGGCGCTTGAGTGGTTATCCTTTGGCAAAAAAATAAACCAGCGCTTTACCCTCTGCCTGTGCCCTCGGCCCTGGCGAAGCAGGACCTCAAACGCACGACAGATCTTGCCACACAATCGGCAAATCGTCAGTGGCACCCAGCGACTGGCGGCAATTTTTCGGTACGTGATGCGGGGGATCTCTGTTGGGTGAGTCCGAGCGGTAAGCACAAGGGGATGCTCGAGTGGACAGATTTTCTACCCGTGGATTTTGCCAAAGCGGAGTTGGTCCAACCCTGTTATGTAAAACCCTCGGATGAGACCGCTCTTCATTGTGCGGTTTATCGGGCGGATCCATCGGCGCGCGCGGTGATGCATGTGCATCCTCCGCATACGACGGCTCTGGTCGGCGCAGGGTTTACCCTTTCGAATAATGAAATGCTGAAGGCCTTCGGGTACAAGACGCATGAATTGAATGTCACAATTCCTTCGCTGCCGAATACTCAGGATATGGAAAAGCTTGGTCTCGAAGTGAAGCTGAATCTTGAACTCAAGATTCTCGTGTTGGAAGACCATGGTGTTTACGCCTGGGGCCCGAATCCCGATGAAGCGATGTTTCGAATCGAAGCTTTGGAGTTTTTATGTCAACTGCGAAGTCTGAGTCCACGCCCGTAAAATTCCTCGGGATCCAGTCCTATACCGAAGGCTACGCGACTCAAGAATATTATCATGGCGAAGTCCTCAAACGGGCTCTTCCCGGCTGCATTCTGGCCTTGGAGCACAGTTCCGTTTTTACTCTGGGGAAACACGCCGATCCCGGACTGATTTTGATCAGCGCCAAGAAAATGTTGGAAGAGGGTATTGACTGTGTCAAAACCGATAGGGGTGGAGAAGTGACGGCTCATATGCCCGGACAACTCGTGATCTACCCTATCCTGCCACTTGTGGAGCTGCGGATTCAGCCCCGCGCCTATGTGAACAAGCTTATGAGAGCCGTCATCGATACACTCTCTCTTTGGGGTATTGAAAGTCGCTGTGACTCAGAGCATCCTGGAGTGTGGGTAGGCAGCAATAAGATCTGCGCAGTAGGCGTACGCATTCGAGAGCGGGTGAGCATGCATGGCATCGCTCTCAACGTGAACAACTCTCTGCAGCTTTTTGAGCAGATTATCCCCTGTGGAATTCGCGATCGTGGTGTGACGTCGATGACTATGGAGCTCGGTCGTGTGATAGACATGAAGAAGCTTAGCTATGAGCTTTTGCGACGATTGGGACTTGGACTCGGTATCCAGCTTGATTTACAGGACCCTTCTGCCGCGATAGATTCGACGCTGCAAGACAGCCAGCTTTCAGTAAAAGTTTTCTAAGTTTTATGCGGCCGAGCGTGGTATGATCCTCCGTTCGGAAGCGGGCGTTGTGATGTTTGCCAAGGGGTCTGTTACACCGTAATATCCGTGGCCCGAGGAAATTTGGTACTAAGGGAGTCGATCCGATGATGAACTTTGAAAATAGTGAACTTAACTCGGAGTCAAGTCCTGGACCGGTCGCAATCGAAGCCCAAGATGAATGTCCTGAATTGCTCGAATGCTGCCGCCGGACGATTCAAATGCACGCGAAGAACAATCCAATGATGGTTTGTAGCGACTGCAAAAAAATCATCAAAGTCTTCAATGACGATAAGTCTTATAAAAACTATCAGCGTTTTTGTTTGTCACGTCATCGTCGCTTTCTCGCGACTCAATACGCGGGTCAGCATGTGATCACGTTCAAAAACTATGATTCTTATTCCGCCTAAAAAAGAAGCGAGGCTCTTTCGAACCCGCTCTGCTTACCTATTTGACGTTCGATTTGCCGGTTGTAATCTCTGATTAGTTCGATTCATGAACCGGCATCTTCATTTTCTTTCCATCAAAAAAGCGCATACTTCTCAGGAACGAATAGGCAGCGACCAATTGGTTGTCCTGCTTCGCTCCCTGTGGCCAGGCTTGGATCTCGGTGCTGATACCCGAGGTTTTGGCGAGGTCCGACAGATCGTGGCTTTCAATATGACCTTTCAGGTCAGATTCCTTGCGCATACCTTCATTCTTAACGTCACCCTGTTGAAAGGTGACGACGACGTCCGGTGTAATGCCTTTGGCCTGAATCGAACGGTCTTTTGGCGTGAAATAACGGGCGACTGTGATCTTGAGGCCGGATTGATCCGGGAGCGAGACGAGGGTTTGCACCGAGCCTTTGCCGAAGGACGTCGTTCCCATGAGGAGCGCGCGCTCGTGATCCTGAAGGGCGCCCGCAACGATTTCAGAAGCCGAGGCACTTCCGCCGTTAATCAAAACGACGAGTGGAAGATCCGCGTAAGTCCCTTTTTTATGTGCGTATTCGCGCTCCACGTCCTTGTCTGTCCGACCGACCGTTGAAACGATCACGCCCGATTCGATAAAGAGATCGACGACTTTAACCGCCTGGTCCAGGAGTCCGCCCGGGTTGTCCCGTAGGTCGAGAATCAAGCCTTTGGCGGTCTTCGCATTTTTGTCGACGATCGCTTTGAGCTCTTCCGCGGTGTTGTCCTGGAAGCTGGCGATGCGTGCGTAGACAACGTCATGAGTCAGGTCTTCGCTGCGAACGCTTTTTACTTTGATGATTTCGCGCACAAGCGTGAAGTTCAGAAGCGCAGGCGCCTCTTTTCTGCGGATTTGCAGCTTAACTTTGGTGTTTGGTTTGCCGCGCATCAGGTCGGAGGTGTCGTTCATTTTCATCTTGTCGAGAGCGACATCATCGATGGCGACGATCTCATCTCCAGCGAGAATCCCGGCTTTCGCAGCGGGTGAATCATCGATCGGCGAGACGACGATGAGCTTGCCTTTTTCAGTCGAGACGATCACACCGACGCCACCGAATTTCCCCTGAGTGTCTGAAGTGAACTGCTCGAAGGATTTGCGGGGCATGATCATAGTGTGGGGATCGAGGCTCGAGACGATGCCGCGCAATGCCTGGAAGGTCAACTCTTCGGGTTTTACTTTTTGCGGATCGACATAAAGATTTTCGAGGTAATAGAGGCCGCGCGCTAGGGTCTCGAGAGAACGGTAGCGTTGCTCGACGTCTTTTTCTTCGATCGTTTTATCGGCGGCAAGCAGGGGAGATCCGATCAGGCCGAGCAGGGCGAGTATTCTGAGACGAAAATGCATGCCGATTCCTTTCGAAGACTGTCGCTGGACTTGAATCCCGGGGGCGAGACCGGCGACGCGGAAGCCACGTAAGTGACATTTGTAGCACGAGATAACGGGGGCTTGGAGAGATTTTTCATTCATCAACCGTTCCAAGCCACATGGAGAACAGACTACTGGGGACTTGTGGTCCGTGGAGCGCCACCCCTTTGGGCCTGAATTTGATTGTTAACCTTGTGAGCCGAACCAAGAAGCTGTTGAGCCTTCGCACGGTCCTTAGGTTCCAATTCCCGATTCGTCAGATATTCCTGGAGCGTTTTCAGCGCGAGATCCGTTTTACCGGCTTTCAATTGAATTTGTACCGACGCTTGAACGGGATCGAAACATTTTAGACAAGCTTCGTGCGCTTTCATGTACTGCTGGTACGCAAAGCCTCGTTTTTGCATCAGTTCATAGGTTGCCCCAAGGCGCATGAGAGAAATGTAAAACGTGGGATTATCGATCAGCGCGAGTTTGTAATACTTTTCAGCCAGATTATACTTTTTCATGCGCTCGGCCGCGAGACCGATGTTGTGCTGAATTCGCTCGGGATACTGGTAGGACTTTCCGGCTTCGCTCGCTTGCAGTTTCTTTAGAATCTTAATGGCGCGCATAGGTTGTCCCGTTTCGATCAAGGCAGAACTCAGGTTCAAAGCGATCGGTGCGCGGATGTCCAGTTTATAAGCAGTTTCAAAATAGCCGAGTGCCTCTTTGCTGTTTTGGAGCGAGAGGTAAACGAGGCCCATCAGATTTTTGAGATCAGCATCCTGGGGGTGTTCTCTTTCGAGGGGGCGCAGTTCTTTTAAAGCCATGCCTGGCTGGCTTTCGTTCAGGTAGTTTATGACAAGACTTTTTTGAGTCGCGAGAACTTCGTCGGCTTTCTTCTCGTCAGATCCTGGATTTTTGAGAGTTTGACAAGCTGACGTACATAGGATAAGAATGATTTTAAGATACACACTGAATTTTTGACGATAAATTCGCAACACAGGGGACCCCCTTGGATGCGTTGTGGAGTGAAGATTGTGGTTCTTAGTTCTAGTTTAATATGCTTAACTCCACATAGGAAGTGGCGCTCTCTACTAGAGGTACATTTGGCTAACTCCTAAGGGAGTTGTGGCAGAGCCATAAGCGTTAGGCTCAGGTTCGGCACCGACGATTGAGTCAGTCACTCGATTCAGGCCTTTCAGTAATAATTAGAATGTCTTATCCAATCCGATAAGCACTGGAGAATTTATATGACAACCGAGATCGACAACTCGAGCGAACCCTTTGTAGCGCCCAAAAGTTTTGGAGCGTCCTTTCGTGAAGCAAGGGAGCAGGCGGGTTTCTCGATCGAAAGAGCTGCGATGTCGACACGTATATCGGCGGCCTTCATCGATGCTTTGGAGCATCAATCTTTCAAGGTTCTTCCAGGCGAGATCTTCGGACGTGGTTTTGTACGCAATCTTTGCCGAGCTTATGGCTGTGATGCCAAGGCTTTGGTCGCCGCCTACGATCAAGCTGTTGCAGTTCAACTTGCTGAAACGGCTCAAGAAAACCAAAAAGAAGCCAAGCCGAAACCAATCCGTTACAGCGACAATAGCAGCCGTAACTCCTACTCCTTCGATTCGAACGACTTCAGACGGAATGCCGGTAAAGCCTGGGCTTTTGCTCGCCCGGTGATGATTGCTGTTCCAGTTTTGCTTGGTATACTTTGGATCGCTCAAACCGCTTATCAAAGCTGGCGATCGTCTGACAAAGCCGATTCGGTTAACGAAGCGGCCGTCGCGGAACAACCCGTTGCCCCGGCGCCCCTCGCTCAAGTTGCCGCCGTTGTTCCAGCGCCAGTTGCCGCAGTCGTGGTTGAGAAGCAGCCCGTTCTTCGCGGCACCGGCATTGAGTCTCTGGACATCGTGGTGAAACAGCCTGTTTCGGTACGTATTGGACGCGATAAAGACAAGCAAGTCATTGAAACTCTTCAGCCAGACACCTATCGTTTCCAATTTGATGAGCAACTCAGACTCCTCGTCGATGATATGTCCTCTGTTGAAATCAAATTCAAAGGCCAGGTCATCCCGAACAAGGGCACCAAAGGCGAGAAGCGTTACATGACCTTCGCGGTTTCCGAAAGTACACTCGCCAAAAAAGCTGAAAAACCCAAGCTATAAGCTATGGCTAGACCTCGATCTTAGGCGATTGATGCTATCGAGGTCTTCCCCCTTTCCTTGGCCCGACCTTTCACTCTCCCCAAAAAGTTTTCAGCCCCCCTAAAGTTGAGCCAATTCTTACCGAAGAGATTGGTATGGAGATTGATTCTTCATAGGACTAGTAGGGCGGAACCGGTTTGGTTCCTACGGGGCAGATTAGATTCTCATAGAGAATCAAGCGCAAGGCTCAGGAAGAGCCGAATTGCCATGAGGGCAATTTAGATGACTCCTTACCTCCCATTCCTTGTTTTTCCCAGGCAGTTCCCTCTTCATATCCCCTATCTACCATCGTTTGCTCTCTTATCTCAGAACGTGTAATACTAGCGAGTCCTTGGGTCAGAAAAGATCTATCTACTTTGACGTAATGAGGTCGCTGTGCCGCTTAGCACGATTATCGCTCCTATGGATTTGCGTGCGCAGATCTTAGAATGGCGACTTGAACGCAAAAAAATAGCTTTTGTCCCAACTATGGGCGCTCTACATATGGGTCACATCTCGCTGGTCGAAGCTGCTCGAAAGCAAGCTGATCGCGTGGTTGTGAGTATCTTCGTCAATCCCATGCAGTTTGGTCCGAAAGAGGATTTTGGGAATTATCCACGCATGCTTGCGCAGGATATCGCCAAGCTTGAGGCCGCTGGCGTCGATGCGCTTTTTGCACCGATCGCCGCCGACATTTATCCCGAGGGCTTCCAAACCTTTGTGAGCAATAACGCCATCAACAACATACTCGACGGGCGTTCGCGGCCGGGACACTTCGATGGTGTGCTCACGGTTGTATCCAAGCTCTTCAATCTGGTTCAGCCCGATTGCGCTTTCTTCGGCAAAAAGGATTATCAACAGCTCAAAGTTATTTCGAATATGGTGAGAGACCTCAGCTTTCCTATCGAGATCGTCGGCTGCGACACGATGCGGGAAGAGGATGGCCTCGCGATGAGCAGTCGCAACCTCCGCCTCACTCCAGCCGAGAGACAATTGGCACCAAAGATTTATCAGGGTCTCAGCCTGATCGCGGAAGCTTATAAAGCGGGTGAAAGGGATTTCATCAAGCTCACGGATCTCTTTAAAGAAGAGCTCGCCCAGGTCCAGGAATTTCGACTCGACTCTATCGACATCAGGACCCAAGACCGTCTCGCCGCGTTTGAGGGTGATGGAGGCGTGGATAAACCCGCCGTGGCACTCGTGGCCGCCCATCTTGGAAGCGTTCGTCTTATCGACAATCTGGAGTTCGGTGCACAATGATGAAGTTTCTGATTCGTGTGGGTCACGCGTTATTATCCTATATTTTAAGGCCTGTGCTCCTTTGGGTGCAGACCACGGTTCATCCCGAGAATCTCCCGGAATTTCTGGAGTTGAATCAAAGTCCAGTCATTTACGTGCTGCCGAAGCGCTCGATTATCGATTACCTCGTTCTTCTTATGGTGTGTCGTCGCTATGGTCTGCCCGAGCCGGATCTTGGTCTGGACTTCACGCGGAAACGTCGGGCGATTTGTCTTTTCCTCGAGAAGACGGGCCCGATTAAGAGAATTCGTAAGTTAAAGCCGAGTCATGTGCTTCTTCACGTCGTTCAACAGGCGAACGAGAAGACTGGCATGAAAGCCCAAATCATACCCGTGTCCCCTTTCTGGGGAAAAGATCCTGGAAACACCGAGCCATCTATCTTCAAACTGATTTTTAATGATGATGAAGACGCCGGCTGGCTCCAAAAGTTTTTCATCGTCGTGGCCCAGGGTCGCAACAACAACGTTCATTTCGGCAAACCCTTCACAATCGAGGCGGCCTCGGCCGTAAATCATGAGCTATCCGCACGCAAGATTCGTCGCATCCTGCGCATCCACTTCCGTCGCGTGCGCAACACGGTTCTAGGGCAAAAGCTCTACGTGCGCGAACAGGTGATCTCCCGAATCTCCAGCAGCAAGCAGGTGAGGATGGAGATTGAAAAAGAGGCCAAGGGGAACGAACAAAAGCTTCGTGACCTCGATGCAGCCGCGATTCGCTTCGCTCGCGAACTGTCTTCTGACCAGACGTACTCCATGATCCGGACTTTTCAGATCGTCCTGGGCAAACTCTGGAACAAGCTTTTTTCCGGTGTTGAAATCTCCAACCCCGAAATTCCTATGCAACTGGCAGCCGGCGATTACGAAATCGTTTATATGCCCACACATAGAAGTCACCTGGACTATCTCCTGGTCAACTACACGGTTTACTCCAGTGGTTTGCCATGCCCCCATACTGCGGCTGGTATCAACCTCAACTTTTTCCCGGCCGGTTGGTTCATTCGCCGTGCTGGTGGATTTTTTATTCGCCGCTCCTTCCGTGGAAACCGAATCTACACCGCTGTCGTTGAGGAATACATCGCCTATCTCCTCACCCATGGTTACCCTCTGACATTCTTCCCGGAAGGTGGACGAAGCCGTACCGGCCGTCCTCTGCCTCTCAAAACGGGTATGCTAGCCATGGTCGTCAAAAGCTTTTTGCGAAACTCGGAGCGGCCCGTCGCGATCGTTCCTGTTTACATCGGTTATGACAAAGTCATGGAAGTGAAGAGCTACATCGAGGAGTTGAGCGGCGGCGCGAAGAAGAAGGAATCGATCTTCCAACTTCTGGGCGCGCGGAAACTCCTTCAGGCATACTACGGCAAGGCTTATCTCTCCTATGGCGAGCCGATTATCCTCGACAAGTACCTCGATCAGCTACAGCCCGATTGGCGATCTTTGGGGGAAGGCAAGCCCGAGTGGTTGAGCCCGGTCGTCAATGATCTTTCCCAGCAGGTCTCCAAGCATATGAATGAGGCTGCAGTCCTCACACCGGTGTCCCTCGTGGGCCTCGGTCTCCTCGCTGCCAATCATAAGGCTTTGCCTTTGGAAGAGCTTCAGGTCTTTATCGAAAAAATGGTCGAGCTGCACAAGAAGATGCCCTACCACCCTTATGTCAAACTCGTAAAAGAAAACTTTGCCGAGATTCTAGAATCGGCTCAAAAATTGGGATCGATCTCGATCTATAAGCATGCGGCCGGTGACGTGGCCTTCGTCAATGACATCGACGGCGCCCTGATCTCTTACTATCGCAACAACATCGCACATATCTATATCCTCCCGGCTCTCATCGCACGCTTCTTCCATCAACAGGAAGAGATGTATGCCGCGAGTCTGGCCAAGGGTTGTGCGGAGATCTATGCCGTCCTCTCGGAGGACAGCATTTCACGCTGGAAAGAAAGCGAAGTTGAGACGGTGGTTCTACAGTACGCAGAAGTCCTGGCGGAAATGGGGCTTCTTCGAAAAGTCGGCGACTACGCTTACCGTCGTCCATCTCCCCAGTCGGATGAATCTGCGGTGCTCGATATTCTCTCCCAGGTAATGGGCGTGACCTTTGACCGCTTCATCATTACGGCTGTGCTCCTGGCGAAGCATGCGGAACGCGGCCTGGTCAACGGTGAAGAATTTCTCTTGCAATGCGAGCGCATGGCTCAGCGTTTTGCGATACTCAACGGTCTAAACAATCCCGAAATTTCTGAAAAAACGTTCATTCAAAAACATATTCAGCTTCTGAAGAAAAAAGGCTTGTTGATCACGGTCGACGAAAAATCTTTGAGTGTGGACCCCCGCGTATCGTCGCTGGCCCAGTACTCGAAGAGTTTGCTGTCGTCGGATGCCTTGCGAAGTGTTGAGCGTATTTTCAAGACGACCACACAGGATAAACCAGCTCATGACGAAGTGGAAATACCGACGCGGGGATGAGGATGCCGAGCACCTTGCCAAGGTCGATAAAATTCGGCGGTCCAAAGACAAGCTGAAGAAACATAACCGGGATGAAACGCAGTTTGAACTCGGTAAGGACTTATGGGCGAAGGCCGGTGAGGGATGGTTCGCCGCGCGCATTGTCGAGGTGCATAAGCGCTATGCGTTTATTTCGCCCGAGCCCATCGAAGGCGACATCGATACGCGCGATGTGTGGTTGGCAACGGTCGCGAGGCGCCACCTTCAGAGCCGTCGGGGCGAAAGGAATAATATCGTCGTCGGCGACATTGTTCTCTGTCGCCCAACCGATGATCGGGATGTGAAGATCACCACTGATCTGCCCTGCTGCGTGATCGAACATCTTGCGCCGAGACGCAGTCGCATCGCGCGCCGTGACCCCATGGTCATGGAGCGAGAGCATGTCTTGGCTTCAAACATGGACCAGCTCCTAGTGGTCGGCAGCTACGCGAACCCCGGTGTAAAATGGGGTTTAATCGATCGATATCTGGTTCTTGCCGCAGAGCAGGAGATCGAAGCCATCATCGTTATCAATAAAGAGGATTTGTTGGCGAATGAGTCCCAAGAGTTTCGGCAAAAGTGCGAGACTGAAATCGCCTACTTCCGGAATCTCGGCTATACCGTCTTTAGTCTGCAGGTTGAGAATCAAACCTTTGAAGATCCTGTCATCCGCGAAATCCACAGCATGATGGACCATAAGACCACCATTCTCAGCGGTCACTCCGGAGTCGGGAAGTCCTCGCTGATCAACCTCTTCCGGCCCGAGATCGAACAGGAAGTCGAAGAGAATTCGAATATCAACTACAAAGGCCGCCATACCACGAGTTATGCGAGCATGATCAAGCTCGGACGTGGGGGCTACGTAATCGATACGCCGGGTATTCGAAGTTTTGTTTTGAGAGAACGTGGCCCGGTCGAATTAAGCTACGGCTTTCTTGAAATGCGTGTGCTTGTGAATAAGTGTAAGTTTCGGGAATGTCGCCATGTGGATGAGCCTGGATGTGCGGTTATTCAAGCGGTCGCGGATGGAACGATTTCCGAGCGTCGCTACAATTCCTACAAAGGTATTCTGTCGGGTGTGAGTGGCCGCGAAGGCCGAACCCGCGACGACTCAAGGGAAACCAGCGGACGCGAAGGCGGCCGGGGTGATCTTGAAATCGACATTGAAGTTGAGTCAGACGACTAAGAATCGCTCCTATATTTTCAGTTTAAAGTTATTCGAAGAGAGGAATCAACATGTCCTATAGTTTTCAAGAGAGCGAAGAAATCACGATGCTTCGCCAGAGTCTGCGTAGTTTTGCTGACAAAGAAATCGCCCCGCTTGCGCATGAATTGGATGAAAAAGAAGAATTCTCCGAACGTCTCACCAAACAAATGGGTGAGCTCGGCCTCTTCGGAACTTTTGTTCCCGAGAAATATCAAGGTCAGGCGATGGATTATATTTCCTATGTCATCGCAGTTGAGGAAATCGCGCGCGTCGACGGTTCGCAAGCTGCGACAATCGCCGCTCACAACAGCCTTGGGGTTGGACCGCTCTACTACTACGGCACCGAAGAACAGAAGAAGAAATATTTGCCGCAACTCTGTACCGGAGAAGCTCTCTGGGCCTTCGGTCTGACCGAAGCGGAAGCCGGCAGCGATGCGCAGGCGAGCCTTACGCGGGCCACCTATGACGAGGCTCGTGACGAGTGGTCGATCAGCGGGTCGAAGATTTGGATCACCAACAGTGCGTCCAGCCTCACCAAAGGCATCACCGTGCAGGCGATCACAGGCAAGCTCCCGAATGGTAAGAATGAGCTTTCCTGCTTTATCGTGCCAGTCGATGCGGAAGGCCTGACACGCAAGGTGATGCATGGTAAAATGATGTGGCGTGCTTCGAATACAGGCGAGCTTTACTTTGACAAGGTCAAGGTGCCGAACTCGGCGTTGCTCGGTGCAAAAGGCCAGGGCTTTAAGATCATGATGGAGACGCTCGACAACGGCCGTCTCAGTATCGGAGCGATGGGTCTCGGCCTCGCCAAAGGCGCGCTGGAGATGACTCTGAAATACGCGAAGGAACGCAAAACCTTCGGCGTCACGATCTCCAAGCACCAGGCTGTGGCGTTCAAGCTTGCCGAGATGGCGACTCGCATCGAAGCTGCGGAAACCCTGCTTTACAAGGCAGCCTGGTTGAAACAGAAGGGTCTCGCTTTCCAAAAGCAGGCGGCGATGGCCAAGCTCTACTGCTCGGAAGTTGCTGAATACTGCGCGCGTGAGGGTCAACAGACTTTCGGCGGCTACGGTTTGATGAAAGAATATCCGATCGAACGCTTCTACCGTGATGCAGCCTTGTTGCGAATCGGCGAAGGCACAAGTGAAATCCAGCGACTGGTCATCTCACGCTATTTAGGCTGTTAATATGCACCTTCCGCGCGTCCTTGCTCCTCTGTTGTTTTTTGGTCTAATCCAGACGTCCTGCGCTCTGTTTGGTGGCCAGAGCCAGAAGGAGTTTGACGAGCGGAGTTTCTCCATCCTCAATCTCAATCTCTTCAATCAAAGAAACCAATCCTCACTTTCCGCCAAGAACTGGAAGGGGGATTGGCTTTTTCGTCGTGAGCGCCTTGAACTCATAGATGAACAGCTGCGCGTCTCCCGTCCTGATATCGTCGTATTTCAAGAGGCCTTGACGCGGAGAGACAGTCCGAGCGAATCGGACATGAATATCCTCAGCGCCGGCGCTCTTGAGGGCTATGAGTGGGACGCCTCTCTGGTCCAGGCCTATCGTGATACCCAGGAGATGCAATACAACACAGCCGCCGTTGGTCTCCCGATCAAGCTGATGTCGCGTGATATCAACGTCAAAGCAGTCTGGCCTATAGGCGTAGATGGGGCGATGAGCTACTCATTGCTCGAGCTCGATCAACGGCCGATACTCCTCGTCAATCTGCAGATGCCGGAAGCGACCCAACGCGCCGACGCCTGGTATGGCTTCGTGCGCAGCGAGCTTCGTGGTCTACTCAAGATGACGGGAATCTGTCCGCAACGTCTGATCGTCTCCGGGCATATTCCGGGAAGTTCTATCTGGCGAGGCTATTCCGAGTTTGTGACGGAATTCAATTTGAAGGATACGACGACCGGGTTTTGTGAGGCGGCTTCCGACTGTCTTACCACGAGCACACAAAATGATCTGTTTTCTTCGATCAATAATGGGCAGGGAGCCTCACACTCCGAACGCATTCTCGTGCACAATGATTCCATTATTTTCTCGAGTGGAACGTCGATGATGAAGATGCGACCAACCTCAGTGAATGGTCCGCAGTACGGCGTTCATCGCCTCTGGGCCAGTCCCAACTTTGGTTGGGAAGCCGAACTCAGACTGGCTCGCTGTAGCTGGTGATCGTATCAGTCACGACCGAATCCAGGGACGAAATCAAAATCCAATACCATAACCGAATGAAGTTTCCAGGCCCTGGAGATCGTTGGTCTTCGTGCCTTTCCAGCGGCTGAAATGAAGCTCCACAATCCCTTTGCGGGCCAGAAGCCACCAGAGCGATGCATTCAATCCCACTCCAATTTCAGCATTCAAATCCGGGTCCTTGACGAAAGGCGGTGAGGATTTCTGTGCGGGTAAAATGTAGGAAATCTCGGTTCCGGCCAGGACGTAAAAGGGATGATAGAGGCGAAAAACCGCCTGTGTTTGATTTGAAAGGACAAGAAGATTGAGCGGGCGATCATTCTTGCGAATCAACGGTTTTCGCTCAAATTTCAGACCCACAATCCATTCTGAATCCAAACGGTGGGCATAACGGAGTCCAAGCCCCACGGTTTCAGCACGATAAAACGAACGACTTTTGCCGTAGGGTTGTTCATAGGGCATCGTTAAGAACACATAGTCTTTTGCATAGGCTTTGGGTATCGTTTCTTGCGCATCTAGCTCTTGTGCTGCGAGACGGCCCGAGTTTAAAGCCAGAAAGACGAATATGATTGTGGAGATGATGGGATGACCAAGTCGGTTCATATAG
Source organism: Oligoflexus sp. (assembly GCA_014377445.1). Lineage (GTDB taxonomy): Bacteria > Bdellovibrionota_B > Oligoflexia > Oligoflexales > Oligoflexaceae > Oligoflexus. The sequence continues at coordinate 45,596 of JACMPP010000020.1, read as the reverse complement.
GCGTGTCACCTTCCGTAAGGGTAGAAAACCAAATCATAGACAAGAAAGCGAGTAAATGGGAGTCCGTTCTCCTCTACCTCGTGATCTTTGCCCTTCTTTTGCCGACCGCCGCTCAATCCCTAGTCGGCGGACTCCTGGGACTTAGCTTCCTCATTCCAAGGAGTTGGCGGTATATTCGCTGGTCCGAGGGCGTCCCTGAGTCTTTCATTAAACTTCTCAAAACTCTATTTATAGTTTGGGGTCTTCTGCTCCTTGCGTCTGTTTTGCAAAGTGCTCTCGCCATGGATCTAGGGCAAATGAAGCCCTATTTGAAATTGATTGGCAAGCAGGGCGTCTGGGGGACGATCGTCATCGCCTCGATGCTTTTTGCGCAAATGAAGCGAAGAGAATCCTTTCTCAACCCACGCATCTTCCTCCTCTACACCTTAATTTTGATCCTCTACAGCGTCTTGCAGCGCTATTTGGGAATAGACTGGGTGCATGGAATCCACGCGAAACTCGGCGAGAATCGACTGGCCTATGGCGTCTATCGCGTGTCCGGCTGGATGGATCACCCTCTGACTTTTTCCTTCAATCTGATGCTCGTGTCCCTCACGACTTTTGCCCATGCCCTCTGGCTGCAAAAGAGGGGTGAGCTTAAGTCGTCCCGTATCTGGTTCGCCCAGACCCTCCTTCTCCTCTTCCTCCTGCTCCTGACGGACTCTCGCTTCCCCATCGCGCTCACTATTTTTCTTATGGTGGCGGCCTCGGCTTGGGATTTGCCCAAACTTCGTAAATTTTTGTATGGCGGCCTTGGGTTTGGTCTCGTGGCTATCATCGGAATCGTGTTTTTCGTTCCCCATGAGTCGCTCGGCCGCTGGGGCGAGTTCTTTGACTCCAACGTGGCTTTAGAACAGCGCTTTGATCGGGTTATTTTTTGGAAGATCAATTGGCAGCTCTTTTTGCAGAGCCCTTGGCTTGGAACCGGCCTCCTGAGCTACGACGGCCGTCTACTGGACACCTATTTGCAGGCCGGATACACTAGTTTAGAGAGAAAGTATAATGCCCACAATATTTACCTCCAGACACTCGCTGACGGCGGGCTGCTTCTAGAGATGGGTTTGGCCTTGTTATTAGCTGCTGTGGGACGCTTGGCATTTGTGGTGAATAAAAAACATCATCATCGCGCAATTCCTCTCATCTTTCTGGCGACGCTCGGCGGTGGCCTCGTGCAAAACCACTTGCGGGACACCGAGTATCTATACGCGCTTTGGATCTGTATCGGCCTGAGTTTGAGTTGGTTGATAGTTCAGGGGAATGAAAATGAGTCAAGACCTGGGAGCCAGCTCCAAGATCTCCAACCCTGACAGTATATCTCGTCTGGTTGCACGGATGTGCGACGGAAATATGCAAATTCTCTTGCGGCATCGGGATAGTGGCAAAGTCACTATCCGCGGTGCCTTTATTAAATTAGGCAAATTCAAGCAGAATTCCGCGATTCTCATCGGCAAAATGTCCGAAGTCGGTCTCAGCAAACTTGACCTGGGCATGCCGATCAAAGTTGAAGTCCTGGGCATGCCTTCGCAGATCACCTTCCAGACCACGGTCCTTGAGAAAGCTGCCGGCGGTATCATCTGCGCAATGCCCCGGTCATTGCTCAGTACCGAACGTCGGACCAATTCGCGCTTTCGTGTCACACAGAACCTTATGGCTTTTATGAGCTTTAGCTTTTGGAAAGCCCAACAGACCGATCCTTCGAGTCCGCCTTACTTTAGTTCTTACGGTGGCATCTCGAACTGGGTATCGATCGCTGACATAAGCCTTGGCGGCGTTTGTCTCGTAACCCGCTTTCCTTCACTAATCAATGCTTCCGAAACCCATACGGAACCGATGGAATGTTCCCTCCATCTGCCGATGACAGCTCCGATTCGCATGGATGGCATTATCCGCTGGCGTCGCAAAATTAAGAATCGAATCGAAGACGAGTTTGTGGGCGAACGCTTTCAGCTCGAATATCGGCTCGGCTTTGAATTCGCTGACGTCGGCGATGCACAACAGCAAAAACTTCGGCACTTCATCCGTCAATTGACGGTTGCGGAAGCTATTTAGAGGATACCTATGCCTTTATTCGTCCTTATTTTCGCCATGCTCTTAAGTTCCTGCAGCAGCCTCTTCGGAGGCGATTCAGAACCTGGAAGCACTGAAATTACATCGAATCCGAGGGGCAAGGATCAGCCGAAGGTCACGCCTATCGATGCGCTGGAACTGCGTGTGGCTCAACTGTGGTCGAAGGTCGATGACCTTGAGACGCAATTGATTCAGCAAAAGGAAAGAAGCAAGCTCCTCGAAAAGGCGTTGACGCTCGGCATAATCCCTGACGAACTGAAGGCCGAGGATGAGCGTCCCAAGTCCAGGTTACCCACGCATACAAAAACGAAATTAAATGCGAACGCGAATGTGAATGCTGTCGAAGAAAGCGAACTCAAACTTCAGGTTGCAACCCCGCCGGTCCCAAAAGCTGAGGTCAGCCATGACCGCGAGCAATATCGTAAGCTTCTTCAGGCGGCTCAGGATAAATTCAATCGGGCGAACTATGGTCAGGCTATTGTCGCTTTTAACGACATCGGTGCAAAATTCGATGATTCGATCACCGAAGGCAGTCACCACTATTGGGTCGGTCTTAGCTGGTTCTACCTGAAAGAATATAAGCTCTCTGAAGAAAGCTTCACGGCTTTCCGCGAGCGCTATCCAAGCAATCCTTGGAATAATCATGCCGCTTTCTATCTGGCTAAAATCGAAGAGAGCCGGGGGCTCAATCAAAGGGCTCTCGAACAATTCCAAAAAATCCTCGATGACAACCCGGATCGTGACCTTGGTGAAATGGCGAAAGCCGAAATCCAGCGAATGAAGGAGAAGCTATGAGATTTACCGCTCTCTTGCTTGGTAGTCTTTGGATCAATGGCTCAAGTTTTGCGCAGGAGCCCACGCTTGAGGATCTTGAATCCCTGGGCGAAAATATCGAAGCGAATGCCATGGCGAAAGATAAACCGGCAGTCCCTGTTAAGCCCGCGACGGCGCATCCAGATGTCTCGCGCCCGGTCAGCGACAGCGCGGTCACCGAAGCGATCGATATACGCAGCCATATCAAAAAAATTAACGAACCCAATCTTTTCGCAGGGGCCTCCCCCAATCCGGGAACCCTGAGAAATCTTGCATCGGGCGAAGCGCCCGAAGAGTATTCGGTACAAGAAGGCGATACGCTCTTTGACATCTGTGATCAGTTGATCGACGAAGCCAACTATTGGCCAAAACTCTGGGCTTTCAACCCCACTATCACCAACCCGCACTTTGTTTATCCCGGTATGCGCCTGCGCTTCTATGCGGGCGACAATGAGAGCCCGCCCTTCCTTCAAGTAATCACCGAAGATGATATTTTGCCTGTCGCAAAAGGCAAAGTCGTTGAGGCAGAACTGGTGCGCGAGGATATCGGCGGCATGCTTATGCGCTCGGAAATTCCTGAGAACATGAAACTGCTCAATCCTGATGAACTCAAATCTTTCGCAGAAATCGATGCGATGTTCATCGAAGCCGGCGGACGGTTTAACCTTGACAGCAAATCAGTGCTGATTCCGGCCTTTGTGGTGGATGAAGAGTTTGAGGAGCTAGGGAGGATTGTCGGCGGTTCGGCCGGTTCGATCCTGATGGACAAAGGGCAGCAGGCGATCATTAAGCAATTGGATGGCCTGAAAGTGGGCACGACCTACTCGGTCGTTCGTAAAGGAGAGGTTGTAAAAAATCCTTCCGGCGATAAGATCGGCCTGCGTTATAACTTCATCGCTCAGCTTAAGATTGATACGCAGGACAACAATGACGAAGATGTCTTCAAAGGGTCTGTCCTTTTCAATCGAGCTGGAATTGAACCTGGCGACATCCTGATTTCCTATCGCTCCGTTAAGAGACGCGTTCCCTCAAAACCGAGTCCCGAAGGCAAAGGGCTTCAACAGGAAGTCGTGGGATTCACAGAATCGTCAAGCAATATCGGCGGTCGCGGTGATTTTGTGTTCATCAACCAGACGGAAGGCAAACTCAAAGAAAAAGAGACCTATAACATCATCCAGAATGTGAAGGTCGTGGCCTCGACTGCCATGCGGTCGACATTGCCTGATACAGACAGCAAGGTGGCTCACGTTTACATCCTTGATAGTTCCGGTGCCGCGGCCCTTGGTTATCTGACCCACGACTCCTTCGAAGTCCGTCTTGGCGATCGTATCGCTCCCTAATTTTATCTCCCAGATTATGTCCCTGTCTTCCTTTGTCCTTGCTCGCTAAATTGCGAGGCAAGGGAGGACAGTCTATGCATTTTACTCTGCAAGTCGAAGCTATTATCACCCATGCCGTATCGCAACTCGCCTACAAATGGTTGCCAGTTCCCCTACCTCTTCCCATGGTGAACGCCAGGCCGTCCGAAAGCGATCGCATCGATCCTTTTGAGTTAACACTTGCCGATTGGCGAAACTATATCGAGGAACAACGCCTCGGCGCCTCCCCTTCGGCCTGGGTACGAATCCTGCTCAAACTCAATATGAGCGAAGTGGGGCTGGCGACTGTCATCTTTGATAATCTGCTTCAAATCAAGATGCATGACGCCGTTTTGATCGACTACTATCACCCCCAATACCCCTATTTGCTCAAGCACATTCCCGATCCCCCGGCATGTTTGACCTGCAAAGGGAGCTTAAGTCTCTTCCAAAGATCCAAACTCTGTCTCGTCGGCTCGAGAAAAGCATCCGACTTTGCTTTTCAAGAAGCACGTTCACTCGCCCTTGCCCTGGCGCAAACGGGACGAGTCGTCGTCAGTGGTGGGGCGATTGGTTGTGATGCAGCGGCTCACCTTGGTGCGCTTGACAGCGAACTTCTCCCCGTTCCGACGATCGTCGTCTTTGCCGGCGGTCTAGCCAAACTCTATCCCCAGTGTCTCCATAGTCTCTTTGAACGACTGGAAGGCCAGGGCGCTCTTCTGGTGAGCGAAAGGCTTTGGGAATATCCCGCAAGACCCATGGATTTCCCGGTTCGAAATCGTATTATCGCCGGGCTTTCCAGCTCTCTCGTGCTGATGCAGGCCGCGGAGAGGTCCGGGGCGCTCAACACAGCGTCTTATGCCTTGGAGCAAGGCCGTGAAGTCTATGTGCTTAGGCATGAAAGCGATGATGTTCGGGCGGAGGGTTCCAGGCGAATTTTGGAAGAGGGCGCAGTGCCTTTTCATTCGACAGAAGACTTTCTGAGTCTCGTTCTCATGGACTAGTCGTTCCACTCGGGGATCCATGTTTATTTTGCTTTCTGTACGGAGAAGATTTAGGCTAATATGAAGATCACACAGAACACATCTTAAAAAGCTAAACCAGTCCGAACAGCGGACCTAGCTTCTACGATTGAGGAGTGCGCATGGATAGTGTCACTTCGGGAACAGCTTGGTGGGTCGTGGTTCAAGCCATGGCCGAGCTCGTTATCTACGGATACGACGAGCTAGAGCTGACAGAGCGCTACGTTCGGGACGAACTCTTAGATGCTGGATTTTCGAGTCATGATATCGAAAAGGCCTGCGACTGGGTAGAAAAAGCAGTCAATTCCGGAACTGTTGTCGAATCCCTCGCTATGCTCCAGACACAGGGCGATGGCGTCCGCATTCCTCATCCTATGGAACGCGTGTGTTTCTCCAAACGCATTTGGTCGAAGCTCGAACTCTGCCGTCACAAGGGAATTCTTTCCAACGATATTATTGAAAGAATGCTCGAAGGCGCGCGCGTTATCGATACCCGTGATTGGGATGATGAAGAAGTATCCAATCTCCTCGCCGAGATTTTCACTTCTGTCCTTCCAGGAACGGCCGAAACCGACTTTCTGGAAATGTTCAAAGTCTGTGTCCCCGAATACTACTGTTAGAATCCTGCATGCCGAGTAGGCTCAATCGTGTCGTTCTAGGTCGTTTCATTGACCTTACTTCGCCTTGAGTGTTTCCATGCCTGCTTCATCTTCCCTGTCTTTCGAAAGCTTCATCGACGAACTCTTTCTAAACGATTCCCGAATAGACGAACTGCTTTTTGATGGCTTCGAATCGCTGTGCACAATTGCCGGCGATGTGAAGTGTTATCAGACTTCGCCTCTAAGCGGATATTCGATCGCCAAGCTTCAGGACTTTGCCTACAGCCAAGGCGTTCGCTGGGACCCGATGCAGCCCGCTGCAGGAGGATGTTTCAGCGTGAATGCCGAGAGCGGTGTCAGGCATTATCGCTGGCACGGACTTCTTGCACCTGTCGCTCGCGATGGTCTGCTGCTAAGCGTGCGCCGGCATCGCCTTGGTGAGTTTTGCCTCAGTGATTTCCTGCCCGATGCCGAGCAGGAATCCGCTTTGAAGTATCTTGATTCCCACCATCCCGTCTTTGTTATGGGCCCGACCGGATCCGGCAAAACAAGTTTCATGGTTAGTGCGCTTTTGCACTGTGCGGCGGAAGAGCGTCTCGCGATCCTCGAACAAATCCCGGAAGTCCCGAAACTTTCCCCGCGATGGATAAGACTCTGCGCACAGTCGGCCAACCTCTCCGGTGAAGGCTCTGTCAGTCTCGAATATCTCATCGACGAGCTTTTAAGGCTTAGGCCGGATCGAATGATCATCGGGGAATTAAGGCGTGAAGAAATATTCGCCTACAAACGAGCGCTATTGGCTGGTCATGCCTCGGTGTGGACAACGATTCATGCCGCAAACGCGGAAGAGTTGCCCTGGCGATTGGCTGAACTGGGTGCGGCGAGCCGCGAGGAATGGGAGGAGATTTTGGTCTCCCATTCGGCTCTGGTCGTAGTGCTAAGCCGCCAAAGTCCTCGTTTCCGAGGGCTTTGGCAGTTCACAGATGCAGGAATTATTTCTTGCTTTTGAAAAATACGGAGAAGATTTTTTTAAAGAGCCCAAGAAGCGAGTTCGATTCCTGCTGCCTTTTGATGGGCTGAACCGGTTTGATAATCGGACCTGCAGGGGCGAGAACTTTGAGTTTTCTCTCTCCGCCAGGTTGATTGGCACCGACAACTTCCCGTTTGACACTTCGATCTGTGGATAGTGCTCCTTGCGGGGCATCTGCCATGTGCGCTTTTTTGTGCGGACGGCGTTCACCACGGGGTTGCCCGCTCGCCTGTGGTCCGCCCTGCTTAGCCTGTGCGCCCGGCTGCGACCTTTCACGATCACCTTCCGAACGTTCCGGTCTTGCCGAACGATCGCCCCTTGGTCCGCGAGCACCTTGCTTGTTCTCTTCGGGACGGTCGCTTCTAGGTCCGCGTCCGCCTTGAGGGCGTCCGCTCGAACTTCCGCTTCCGCTAGCTCCTCTTCCTTCGCCTTCACTGCGGGGACCGCGAGAGCTGCCTTGCTGAGATCTTCCACCTTCTGGACGGCCACCTGACCGCCGGGATTCCTCGTCCTTCATGCGATTGCCCTTGAAATTCGAATCCTTGTAAGGGTTGCCTGCCTTGTCTTCAATTTGAAGAAACTCGTCAGAGAACCAATATGTATTGATGGGAATGTTCTCGCCTAGGTACTTCTGGATCGCGAGGAGGTTGTGACCGTAGTCTTCGCAAACCAAAGAATAAGCAGAACCTTCCGCGCCGGCACGTGCGGTACGACCGATGCGGTGAACATAGTTCGCGGCATCGTCGGGTAGATCGAAGTTATAGACATGGGTGATGCTAGAGATGTGCAAACCACGGCTTGCGACATCGGTTGCGATCAGTGCCTTCACTTCGTTGTTCTTAATGCGCTGAACGAGTGCGATACGCTTCGTTTGAGGAAGGTCGCCGGTGATCAAATCGACTTCGATTCCGTTGTTGTTCAGTTTGTACTGAAGCCATTCTGCCACAATCTTCGTATTCGTGAAAATAACAGCACAGACCGGCTGATGCTCACGGAGAAGACCGAGCATGACGCGTAGCTTCTCAGTCGATTCGCAGATAACCGCGAATTGCTTGATACGCTCAGGAGTCATGATTTCCGGGTTGGCGGAAATGTATTTTGGACTTTCAAGATACTCAAATGCGAGCTCTTTGACCTTCTCATTGGTGGTCGCGGAGAAAAGCATTTTTTGAGTATCAGGACTTAGTTTCGATAGGAAGTACTCTACATCATCGATAAAGCCCATATCGAGCATACGGTCCGCTTCATCGCAGATGAAGAGGCAGCAGTCTTTAGTCGTGAAGATTTTCTTTTGGAAATAATCTTTCAAGCGACCGGGTGTGGCGACGATGACATCGATACCGGCACGAATCGTTTGCGCCTGCTTTTCATAATCAACGCCGCCGTACACCGCCATAGACGATATATTCAGTTGGTTGAAGAGAAGTTCGGCATCGCTGCTGATCTGAACGGCCAGTTCTCGGGTCGGAGCCAGGATGATGGCTTTCGGTTCTTTGCTGTCGTCGACACCGGCTTCGCGCATCTTCAGAATCTGGTGCGCGATAGTGATAAGGAAGACCCCGGTTTTACCCGTACCAGTTTGTGAGAAACCGGCGAGGTCCTGACCTTTGGTTGTCAGGGGAAGGCAGAGACCTTGGATCAAGGTCGGCTTCGTCCAGTTCAACTGTTGAATGGCAGCCATCAAAGGAGCGGCTAGTCCAAGTTCTTCGAAGGCCTCGGCTGCGACCAGCGCTTCTTCGACGAGAGGTTTCTCTTCTTCCTCATCTTCGATCACGACGTCGAGTTCGACCGCTGCGGCCAAGGGGGCGGCAGGATCCACTGGGAAATCATTGCCCGTTAACTCAGACGCGTTAGCTTCCGAAGGATTACTCGAGGGAAGAGTATCGTCGTCTGATCCATCAATTTTCATGGTTTCTTTCGTGTCAGTCATCGTTTCTCTCGCCGCTTAAGCAGCTAATATTTTTAATTTTAATCGATACCGTAGCTCACGGCCAAATAAAAGGTGTACGAATGGCAGAAAATCATCAAGACGACCCTCTTTTGACGCAGGAAACGACTGATAATCAGGAAGTGTCCGATGCCTTGTCTACGGCCGGAGTTGCTGAAAACGACTCAGGTAACGAACTCCTGCATACAAGCTTGAAGGATACAGGAGAAAGCTCTCCACTCCAAGAACAAGAAGCCACGGTTGCCCAAAATAATGGCGCACAAAGCCCTGAAAAGTCAGCTAAAAAAGCGACTCCGAAGGCTGCCTGCGGCACGAAAGAGGCCGTCATACCCGCGTTGCAGGGATTCACGATCGAGATGAATGAATATTTGACCTGGAAAGAGGATTTGATGCTCACTTCAATGGATCTACAAATCGGCGGGCCATATTTTGATCTGTGGACGCAAGAGGCTAATTTGTTTTTCCGGCGTCTTGTTATATTAAGGAAGCGCATGGAAAGTATCAAGAAGCAGAAAAGGGCTTAAAATGAACAAATCGGCTGCAGTCAGTGGAATAAGCTTGTTCGTATCTCTGGTTTTGACATTAACGGGATGCATTACTCCGGCCGAAGAGCGACAACTCAAGGATGATATATTTTCGCTTCAAACTCGACTGGTTGCAATGGAAGGGCAGGTCAATAATCAGAGCAAGGAAATCACGACTCAATCGAGTCGTCAGGAAGCCTCGGTCTCGACACGTTTGGATAAGATATCCATCGAAATACAACGCATTAAAGGCGATATCGATGCTCTCCGCGTCGGCGTCGTGACGGGGCAATTGCCAGGAGTCGAAGGCACCCAGGAGACCGCTGGCGCCAAAGGTATGGCCGATGTCCTAGCTCGTATTGACGCGATTGAAGAAAACCAAAACAAAATCATCGCGGCCATCGACAAGGCGATAGAAACTAAAAAACCCGAAAAAAAGTCTCAGGACAAAGACCCGGAGGCCAAAGAGAAAAAAGACAGCGAAGCAAAACTAAAAACTTTCAAGGATCTTAAAACGGCCTTTGATAACAAGAACTACAAGCTGATCGCGGATCATGGCGACAAGCTGGTCAACACTTTCAAGACCAAAAAGACTAAGCAGGAAGCTATGTTTATGTTGGCCGAAAGTTTTTACAAAAGCGGACAGGTTCGTGACGCCGCTCTTCGCTACAACGACTATCTCGAAAGCAAACCGAGTGAAAACTTGTCGTTCTCCCTCCTTCGTATGGGCGATTGCTTCAAGCAACTCGGTGATTCCGAAACAGCCAAGATCTATTATCAAGAGCTGATTCAAAAATATGGCAAATCGGAAGAAGCAAAGCAGGCTAAAGAAAAGCTCGCCAAGCTCTAAAGGGTATTTCATGACACGCATTCTAGGCATTGAGACAAGCTGCGACGAGACCGCTGCAGCCATTGTCGAAAACGGTCGCACCGTTCGCAGCTCGATCGTTCTTTCCCAGATCGACATTCACCAAAAGTTTGGTGGTGTCGTCCCTGAAGTCGCAGCGCGGGCGCATTTGCAGGTGATCGACGCCATCGTCGATGAAGCGCTGCAAAAAGCTGGTTTCACCCTCAAAGATATCGATGCGATTGCAATCACCCAGGGCCCGGGTCTCATCGGAGCCCTGCTGGTTGGGATCGCCTATGCGAAAGGCCTGGCCTTCGCATCGGGTATCCCACTCGTTCCCGTGAATCATGTCGAAGCCCACGTTCACGGCGCCCTGCTTGGGCTTACGCAGCCCACGGAAGAGCTTTTCCCCTGTCTGGCGCTCGTCGTATCAGGGGGGCATTCGAATATTTACTACATGAAAAGTCCGACGGAATTCGAACTGATGGCCTACAGCATCGATGATGCCTGTGGTGAGTCTTTCGACAAAGTCGCCAAACTCTTTGGCCTCGGCTATCCAGGTGGCCCCGTGATCGAAAAGCTTGCGCGCGAAGGCGATGCCAAAGCGTTTCCCATGCCCCGCATGATGGAGCAGAAGGATAAGCTGCAGTTCAGCTACTCAGGTTTAAAAACCTATATGGTCAATTTGCGGAATAAGCAGGTGATGAGTGAGCAGGACGTTAAAAACGCCGCTGCTGCTTTTCAGGAAGAGGCTCTGGGTCAACTTGTGAGGAAGCTGGAAACCGCCAGTCAGCTCCGTAAAGCCCGATGCCTGTTGGTCGCGGGTGGCGTCGCCGCCAATCAGAGGTTTCGTGAATTGGTCGCGTCGCGTTTGAAGCTGTCAACTCACTTTCCCCAATTGAGTTATTGTGGGGACAACGCGGCAATGATTGCCGCCCTCGCTTATCATCATTTTGACAAAGCTGAAAACCATGAAGCTTTCCATCGACTCGACTGGGACGCTTTTTCCCGCTACCAGTTTGTTTGAATGAATTGCCAGCCTTTAAGCTTTCGTTGAGTCTTTTTTTCCAATTCTCCCTGTCCATCTGGAGCGTTTCGATATGAGTTACGATCGGGATAGTAATCCTCGCCAAAAGAAATCGTTGAGCCAGGTCTTTCTTCGCACGGACTGGCCGGTGATTAAGGTTGCCGAAGGAATCGAGGAATGGGGCATCAGCCGCGTTCTCGAAATTGGCCCGGGCGGAGGGATTCTCACGCGCGCACTGATGGCTAAACCCTGGAAGCTGACAGCAGTTGAGAAAGACGATAGGTTTGTCGAAAAGCTCACCGATTACTTCAAGGTGGGAGCCGCTGAATATCCAGGACAATTTCAGATCATAAACGAAGACGTTCTTCGTTTCGATCTGGGCAGCTGGCTCCGCAGTTCCAAAGAACCCACTGCGATTGTAGGTAATATTCCCTATGCGATCTCTTCGCCGATCGTCTTGTGGCTTCTCCCCTACCTGCAGCATGTGAAAGGCGTGAAGCTTTTGGTGCAGCTTGAATTTGCGCAAAGACTGGCAGGTGTTGCTGGGACTAAGGATTACGGCAGTCTCTCGGTCTATACCCAGCTCCGCTCTCAGGTTACTATAGATTGTAAGGTTGAACGGGCCTGCTTTACGCCTGTTCCCAAAGTAGACAGTGCGATCATCACTTTGAAGCCTCGCGCTGACATCCTCTCGGACGAAATGCTCCGCAAAGTGGAAAAAGTATGTCGAGCCTGTTTCGCGCAGAGACGCAAAAAGCTGAGAAACCCGCTGAAACAGTTTGTGATGGACGATCGTTTGGATAACTGTCCCATCGATCTCAATCGACGACCGGATGCCATTCGTCCCGACGAGTATCTGGAGCTCACTCGCTGGATTTATAACGAAAAATAATCCTCCAAAACGGAGAATGTCCCCTTCATGCTTCGAATCCTTCTCTTGACGTTCACACTCCTGCTTTCGGCCAAACCTGCTTGGGCCGGAGTGGATGCGTCTAACGCCGATCGGGAGGATAAGCAGAGGATCATCGAACTCTCCGAAGCCCATATGTGGCCCCATCAATTCATCAGCGAAGAGACTGCAAAAAGAGCTGTCATGCCGTCGGGCGGACATTCGAGCAGCGTTGTCACCTGGCGGCAGGATAATGCCCCTGAGCTAGCCTCAGGCATCGGTTATGCCAGCTATTGGCGGGAATTGCCCTCACTCACTCCGGGCTCGCATGAAATCGCCTTTGATTTTGTGACAAGCGCTTTTGAAGCTTACCTCGTCCCCAAAGGCAATCCGCACAGAATGCTGCGTCTCGCCATCGGTCGCCTCGGAATCGATGCGGCATCTGAAATTCCATTTCTCAAGCGTTACGTCCTCGATTTTCAGGTGCAGGAAGGCGATCAATGGGTCCTCGTCATGAACGTCTCGAACTTTCATCGCACCTACGGCGGCTTTTGGACGGCACCGAAGATCTCGAAGATCGGCGTGTTGCGGACTCAAGCCAATATCATGGCGGGTTTGAACTTTGCAATCGCCGGTTCCATGCTCATCATCATGCTCTACATCTTTATGCTCTTTGCGCGCCGCCGCAGTGATTTGCCGGCTTTCTTTCTCGCGTTGACCTGTCTCGCCATTCTTTTGCGATTGATAGGCATTGAGAATCTCCTTTCCTATTTTGTCGACAATGTGGACAGCGAAGTCTTTTTCCGATGGGTGACGCGCGTCGAGTATGGTTCGATGACGCTGGTAAGCCTGGCATTTCTGGCTTTTCTCCATCACACTTTTACCCTTGCTCGTTTACCCAAACCCCTCTACGTCTTGCTTCATACCTTTAGCGCTATCCTGCTCATGACCGTGGTCTTCTGTGAGCCCGTATTCTTCACGAAGGGGGTGGGCTACTTTCAGGCCAACGTTCTGATTCATATTCTTTGTATGGTCTACATCACCTTTGCGGCCGTTCGCCTCAAAGAGGACGGAGCGGGCTACATGCTCGCGAGTGCCTTTATTCCGCTTATCGCGGGTGTTATCGATGTTGTGCAGTCTCGATCCGGAAGCGCATCCTATATTTCGCACTTTGGTGGGGCGATCTTCATCTTTCTGCAAAGTCAGATCCTGGCGAAACGTTTTGCCAAGGCCTTTGAACGGGCGGAGCATCTGACGGAACATCTTCAGCATGAAGTCGAATTGCAGACGCTTCAGATCCGGAACATTATGGATAATGTTCCGGAAGGTCTCTTTACCATCGGCAAAAGCCTGCGCATTCAGGGGCATTGTTCCAAATACGTGAACGAAATATTTCCCGATGCGATGCGGTATAAACTCTCTGACCTTTTGGTCTCCAACACAACGATTGAACGTAGCAGCCTGGATATGGCCGTTTCCGTGTTGCTGACGATTATCGGTGAAGATGCCATTAGCTGGGAAATCAACAGCGAGCATCTCTTCACCGAGCTGGAAACGCACGATCACAGGGTCCTGACCTTTCAATGGCACCCCATTCTAAAAGACGGCATCGTGGAAGAAATGTTGATCATCGTCCGCGATACGACGGAGCTGAGGGATTTGCTCCAGCAAACTCTCCATCAGGAACAGGAGATGGTGCTCATCAGCGCTCTGGCCAAGGCCAAGAACTACCGCTATTGTAGCTTTATAGACCAGGCTCAGGAAACTCTCAGTACGATTCAGAGCGTCTGGGCCATGAATATGTCGAGTGACGACCAATCCTATATTCGCCTGATCCTCACCCTTCTTCACACCCTCAAAGGCAATAGTCGTCAGATCGGTTTTGTTCAGCTCGCGAAGGACGTTCATGGCTTTGAACAGAACATCGTCGATCTTCGGGAGACGCATGGTGAGGCGGAAGCTGATTTCTCCGTCGTCCTTGATATCGGGCTGACAACTTTGGCCGCCGATATCGAACTTATTATTTCCTTTCATGATCGTTACTGGGGCGTGAGTGACCATCAGAAGGATCGACTGCTCTTTGCTTCTGAGGATATTGTCCTCCTTCAGAACTGGATTGATGGCCATCCGATCCATACCAATTATGTCAAAAAGCTGCTTAAAAATCGCCTGAGCAGCTCCTTCGCCGAACACTGGCAGGAGCTTGAGTCTGATCTTCTGCGGATCGCCGACGAGCTAGGCAAAGCGCAGCCTCTGCTGGACCTGCAATATCCCGAAGGCCTTTGGCTGACGCCTTCTTTTCAAACCGGGCTCCTCAATGCGCTCGGACACATCCTGAGGAATTCAATCGATCACGGAATCGAGGCGCCGCGCGCCCGGATTGAGGTCGGTAAAGATAGATCGGGTCGGATCAGTGTTCATGCGAGCTGGGCCACGAACAGGCTCCAGATTGTGATTGAAGACGATGGTCGGGGCATCGATATTGAGGCGCTTGTGCAAAAGACGGCAGCTCCCTCCGAACTCGCTCTCAGCGAGAAGCTCTCATTGATCTTCTCGTCAGGCGTGTCCACGGCCAAGGAGTTAAGTCAGCTCTCAGGCCGGGGCATAGGCATGGACGCTGTAAAGCACGAGATAGAGCGTTTGGGTGGGACGATCCGCATGGAAGCTAGAAATAGCTATGATGAGGGGAGTCTTCCCCGATATGTCCCTTTCCGCTTCATAGTCGAGTTTCCGGCGTCTCTCTTTGGAGTGACGGCGGCTTGATCCTGAGAGACTGGGAGCAAAAAGCAAAAGATCATGGCCGAGGCTATGATCTTTTGCTTTTTCAGTATCGGTTCCAGGCGTTCCTAGCGAGCGACGCTTAGGATCTGGGGTTGCTCACGGAAGAGGAAGGTCGAAAGGCCTTGGACGAAGCGCATTGTGGATGGGCGGGTGCGAAGGAGGGAAACATCGATTTCCACAAACTCACCGCGGTTTAGAGCGAAGACGGTTCTCTCGTTGGTTTCGTTCACGTCGAAGCCCGCGCGGCTGATATAAGACTGTGATGAGCCTCGGAAGATCAGATCGGCGTTGAAGAGTTTGCGGATTTTATCCCACTCCCCTTCGTTCAGATCTTTGGCGACCACGATGCCGACGATTTTGTCTTTTCTTACAATAAATGCACCTTGAGCTGGAATTCCAGGCCAATCGGTTCTTGCGACTTCACCATTGTTGCCTTGGACGACGCCGAAAAGTTTTCTGCGGTCTTCGGCTTCGGTCACACCGATCCAAATGCGTTTGTTCGCATTGGGAGTGACGAAGTACCAGGGAGCGGACGTGGTTTGAGATTGGAGCTTGTTAAAGCCGATCATAATACCTTCACCTTCAGCGAGGCTTCTGAGGCTGTAGACACCGGTCGTCGGTGAGCTGTGTTCGATCGCATCGTTGAATGCCGGCGATTCCACGGAATAGCCGGCATTTACGGCGAAGGACGCCTGATTGATATCTTTGATGACTTGAGCCGCTAAAAGGTCTTTGAGCGTAATGCTAAGCTTCTTGCGCCCCCCTGCGACTTTACCGTCGATGCGGATATGACCGTTGGGTCCTGAGATATTGACTATACCCTTCCACTTATCCTTCAGGTCTTTGGGCATCTTCACCGGAAGATCGATATCCAGACGAAGCGCCTGGTCAGTGACTTTTTTCATCGGCTCTGCAGTCCAGAACTCACCACTCAGGGGTTGAATCTGGGGGAGTAGACCCGCATCAAAACTGGGAACAGTGGCTTTTTCTGCCTCTTTATCAGCAAGGGGCTCAGGTTCAAGCGGCACGGGTGCTGGGGGGGGGGGGCAGATCTCTTTTAGGGGCGTCAGTGCTGAGAGCTTCATGCTGTCGCCGAGATTCAATTTCTTAAGGGCTTCGAGAGACGTTACCGCTTCAGCCACAGTTTTATCAGCAACTTTTGGGGAAACATCAACCGTTTGAGGTTTCGAGGGTGTGGTTATGATCTTCTCAGTGGTAGTCTTGAGGATGAGTCGTGGATCCTCCTCGGCGTCTTTTGCGCCTTTGCTGCCTGGTTTTTCATCAGCTTTGGGTTCTTCGGCTTTGACGACCAAGCGGCCTTTCAAGACGGAAACCTCATGATCTTTCGATAAAGGGGATGGCAAACCGAGTTTAACGACCGAACCTGGGCTGAGTTGAAGCTTGCGACCACCGTCAAAGACGATGTTTACGGTACTTTTATTCTCGGTCGATATTAAATCGTTATTATAGAGTTCTTGGTTAGGCACAGCCTTTTGCCAGATCATTTGGCTTTCAGATCGGACGGTGACGTTGCCTTCAATCTTTTCCACACGGGCGATAGCTTTACCGCCCGCAAGGTGGGATTCGCCTTCATGCAGTAAGCTGTATAGAACTGGCGCTAAACATGCCAGCCATACGATCCAGAAAATTTTCCATCTTTTCGACATTGGTCTACACCTTGTCTAAAACGCCAGAGGTATTCATTGTTCGCTTCGGCACGGAATGAGAAAAATTAAGTCGTGACTCATAAAAACTTATAAGTCACCGATAACTAAATATGAAAGTGTTCAATGGGAACACCTTCATTTGATTTTTCATGATATTTGAATTAGAAACCTTTGCAATTCAAAGGCTTCGGAATCAGGCAGACGATGCAAACCTTGACAAAGTCGGGGGACTAATGCTGAAGTACAGCATCCCAACTAGGTGCAGCAGACAAATCGGAAGGGCGTTGGTGATATTTTTCGCCCTGTTCTTCTGCGGGTCGCTGACTGCTAAGGAGATACCTATGAAGGTGGGTCGCATGACTCTATCCTTCAGAGCAGATGAAAAGTTCATCCCCAAAGCCTTCCGAGAACGTTTGGGCCAGGACTGGGAAAACTTCTGCGAAGATTTCTCATCAAACTTCCTGGTTGGCAAAGGACCTCAGGGCCGAGGCGTCTTTAGCAAAATCGAATGTGAATCATTGGATTATGTTAAATCCCTGGATGAAGTCTCTCCCGCCAACGATCCCTGGCATTTCATCTTCACTTGGAAAAGCGAGGGTTTTGCCCTTGATATCTATTTCCAACCCAAAGGGAAGAAGACAGAGCCGGTTCTGCTAAGATCCGTTCAATTTCCGAAGCAGCTCACCCCTGACTTCCTCTTTGCCTATCCTGAGCCCAAGTTCTATGTCATCAATAAGATCTATCGCGCCATGCCCATGGGCTGGAGCGCAATGTTCAATAAAACCGATATCCAATGGCAGCTAAACCCCCTTCAGCCCGCTATGATGAATGTCATAAATCCCCCGCACAAAATCGGTCTCTTCTCTTTAGCTTATAACCTTGAGCAGAAGACCTGGGTCCCGACCCTGTTCGCCGTCGCCCAGCCCGTCGTCGGTGATGACTCGAATAAGAACTTTGATCGTGAAGGTGGTGGTCCCCTTGAATTGCATTGGGTCAATACCCCACGTCAAAGCAAGATGAGACTCTGGGCCCAGGAAATTTATAACCCCTTGGAGAAAGAGCCTGATCCTGCCTTCCTCACCTTGCGTGAGGGACAGTCCAATAACAGTATCCTTGAAAAATATGTGCTGGAAGGTTTGAAGTCCAACACCTTTTCCTTCCGCTACGGTATTCCTTTCCCTAAGGGAACGACCGTTGTCAGCCACGCCGCAAAGATTGAAGTCATTGCCGACGTTGGTAAGGGCATGCTGGACGGCTTTACCTTCGGAGTCGAATTCTCACCCCGCCTTGGAGTTAAAGAGGGTGTTGAAACTTATTCTTATACCTGGACGCGTGTGGAAACAGGCTGGTCTTTCACTCTCGGCACACCGCAGACGATTGATCGTTTTGCCACGCGCTTCAAGGCGACACCGAAAATCGGGGTACTGAGTCTGGACGCCTACTTCCCTCTCAATGCCTCCGAAAACCTGGAATTTGCGACGGTCGCCGAATTCAAGCTTTCCCGTCAGATCGATCTCGGCGGAGAATTCTCCTGGGAACTGGAATCGCTGAGCTACCGTTTGAAGGTATGGGCAAGCAACCATCTTTCCGGTTATGTCCTGGCAAAATCGAACCCAACCAAGATTTCAAACCAGAGAGCGGGAGCGGATCTGTCCTACGACATGTTCAAAACTCTTGGTGGACTGCGCGTCGGTGCAGTGGCCTTTGGGTACATCGATTGGGTGACCTTGCAAAAGGAGGCTGCCCCACAACTTTCTCTGAACCTGGCAACAAGCACGACGACCAGTGGTGCTTCTTATAACGTGACGTATCTCGGTGCTGGCTTTTCCGTTACCTGGTAATTTAGGACGGTTTTATGAAGTGGTTAACAGCCTCCTTACGAGTTAAATTTTTCATCATGACCTTCGTTCTCGCGTTTGCGACGATCGTGACAATGAGTATATTGCAATCGCGAGTCCTCACGCAGCTTCTCGAGTCGAGCTTCCGTAGCTCATCGATCGAAACGAGTGAGAAGATCGGCGGCGAATTGGATGGCATCATTCAACGCTGGGCGCTCTCAACCGTCTACCTTCTCCAAGGTATCTACCCGATGCCCGAATCCCAGGCTATGGAAGAACTTCAGCGTCTGATCGATGTTGAAAAGGATTTCACGGCTGGCGACGTCTTCCTGGAAGACAAGAAGGTTTTGATCCTCAAAAACAGCTATGCAAAAGATGAAAGCAAGGAAAACCCCAAGCGCACCGAACTCGCACAATCCTGGTTGGAAAAGGCTCGTGAGAAGAATCCGGATCGACTCTTCTTCGTCGACATCGCCCCCCGCAAAGACGTGCTTCGCATGGCTCGAGGTATTCCCATCAATGTCTCTGAAGGCAAACTCTTTTGGATCGTCGTCGAGGCGTACAAGGCTCCGCTTTCCGCTCAGTTGAACCTTCAGGACGGCATGAAAACGGTCATCCTCACAGAATCCATGCAGGATTTCCTGGCTGGAAAAGCGCCTCCCGCGGATCTAACCAAGGTCTTAAATCTGAGACGCTTCGATCAGATGATGAAACTTGAACTCAACTCAGGTTTCTTCGGCAGCTTTTTGGACAGCAAAAAGGTGGCCTGGCAAGGATCTTACTACCGGCTTCCGGTCTCCGGTTTGACCCTCATTCTTCAGCAGCGTGAGGATATTCTCTTTGCCCCGCTTCGCTATCAGATCCTACAGACTGCAAAATGGGCGGCTCTTATCCTTCTGATCGCGGTTTTGGTTAGCTTCTTCAGTGCCGAAGCTCTCATCAACCGTCTGGAAAAAGTGACCCTCGCGACCGAAGCCATTGCTCAAGGTCAATTCGATACCAAGATCGTAGTCAGTGGGAATGACGAAATCAAGCAACTTGGTGATTCCGTTAATGCGATGGCTGGCCAGCTTTCGACCCTCTTAAATCATGAAAAAGACATGGTTCGTCTCGAAAACGAACTTAATGTTGCGAACGAAGTACAGGGTAGTTTCATTCCACAGGAATTCTCTCAGGAAGGTGCGATGGTCCTGGCTTCCAGCTATCGCTCGGCTTCGGAGTGTGGAGGGGACTTCTGGGGTCACTATGTGATCGCTCCCAACACGCACATGCTTCTCGTCGGCGATGCCACGGGCCACGGTCTGCCGGCTGCCCTTGTAACCGCAATTGCGTACGCGACAGGTCACTTGTGTAGCAAGCTGCCAGCCACAACCGCGTCCGACTTCATTACGCCCGCGATGGTTTTAAGTCTCCTCAATAACGCACTCTATGACAGTTTGAAAGGCAAACTCTGCATGACCTTCTTTGCTTGTATCATCGATACCAAAGCGAACACCATAGTCTACAGTAACGGTGGGCATCCCTTCCCCCTTATCATTCCCCAGAGTCTCGAAGACGTGCGTCTCAAGACTGGGAAACGCAAGGCTAAGCCTTACATCATTCTAAGCGATATCAAAAAGAACGGAGCACCCCTCGGCTTTGATCCGGATACTGTTTATCAGAACTCCGAAGACGAATTCATGCCAGGCGATCGCATGGTCATGTACACCGATGGTATCGTCGAATGCTTCAACCCTGATCTGAAGCAATGGGGCATGCGTAACCTTGAGAAATCGGTTCAAAAGAACATGAATTTAAGCCCGGTTCTCTTCCGCGACCGCATCATGTTGGATATGGAAGAGTTCCGTAACAACACGCCATTGCCTGACGATGCAACGCTAGTCGTGATTTCATCTGATTTTGAGGAGGTTGCATGAAAAGCCCAGGCATCAAACGAGCCTTGCTAATGATCGCTCTCACGACGAGTTCTCTTGGCTTTGCGCAGGAATCGGAAGAGGAAAAATCAGAAGCGAAGCCTGAAGAAAAAGTTGAGGAGAAAGTCGAAGCCAAAGGCGCCGACTACGCGGGTATATTGAGCGCCTGGGAAAAAGATTCAGGTAAGATCGCTCACGCGATTCCACGCCGCTGGCTCTTTTTGCAGGAGCAAGGCGGCGCTTATGGTGCGCCTTCACCTCTGGGCATCGATCGAGCCCAGTTTGAAGGCTATGGTTGGTTTGAGCTCGCCGATCCTGAATCTATCCGACTCTGGATACAGTTGAATCCAACTCAAAAGAAAGCCGAAGTGAAAGCCGACGAACTCGTGTCACGGCTCAAGCGATATGCTGAATTGAGTCAGGCTGAAGGCGTTGTGATCAAAACCAATGGGACACCATCGGTCTGGGCGATTTATCAGACATCAAAGGGTCTCAGTGCGCCTCAGGTATCCTTTGAAAAAGGCCCGGACTCACTCAGACAGGATTTGCCTGCGCGTTGGCTCGTGCAGCAATTTGGTTACGACGCGGTGGTAGTTGGGATGATGGAAGACTATCTGGTCCTCGCGAAACTGAAGCCTCTGAAACGTGGTGCGCAAGGCTTGATTCTCAAGCAATCTTCGGCGGCGATCGTCGCGGACGCAGAGAAAGACATCGGGGCTTTGCTCCGCGTTGTGCATGAGAACGACGAGTATGTTCTGGCTAAAGTCTCTCTCGCGAAATCAGGTCGGCCCAAGGTGCCAATGGGCAGCAAGGTCCTCTTTGATCAGCCTTGAGAAAGCGGTGTCGCAACCTTCTTTTTGACCCGCGCAATCAGATCCAAGGAATGAAATGGTTTCACGATGAAATCATCCACACCCAGAGCCACGGCCTGCTTCACGAAGTCGGCCTGACCCTTGGCGGTAACCAGCAGAACCGGTATCCCCTTCGTCGCCGCATTCGACCGCAATTTCTCCAGTACTTCCAATCCACTCATCTTCGGCATAAGCATATCGAGCAAAATAGCGTCAGGTCTTTGCAGGCCGACGAAGCGGAGGCATTCTTCTCCGCTTTCCACCGAGTGCGTTAGAAATCCTGCTTTTTCCAGCAGTTTGCTTGCCATGGTCCGGGCCATAGCTTCGTCATCAACGACCAAGACCATCGGTTTATGCGTTGTCATGGCTTGCTCCTTTTTTCAAATCTTCTAAAAAGTGTATACTGACATGCATATTTGCGATAGCTACTACCGGCGAAACAGCGATCTAACGCCGAATGTCCTCTGGATTTCTGCCATTAAAATATATTTATGACGCTATGAGCTGTTGGCATTTGGGGCCTAAAAGAGTTTTATAGCGGAAAGCTTTTCTGCTTTATTTATAAGGAGCCACTGGTATGAATTTACTCGACTGGGATCAGTTTATGGAGCGTGTCGAGCGAAATGAAGCCCTGGCTCTCGAACTCGCGCAGGATCTCCTCCTTTGTATCGATGGTCGTCTCGAAACTCTGGCTTTTGCCTTCGAACAAGCGGAACTCAAGCCGATTGAACATGCAGCGCACGTCTTACGCGGATTGGTTTCTCCCTACGGTGGACAGGATCTTCTCGTGATCCTGAAAGCGATCGAAGAACAAGCTCGTGCCAACACTTTATCTTACACGGCTTTGCCTTTGGAAATCAGTAAAATGGTCGACCAACTGAAAGACGAGGTCGAGTTTAAACTCAGGAACTTTCAGCCTAAAGCTGCCGTGAAGCATCAAGGCGAACAATTTATCTGAATCAGCTTTTCGTCTAAACCTAAGAAGCGGAGGGACCTCCTTCCGGAGGTTTTACTCTTTGGCACTTCATGAACACGCTTTGCCATTGCGAGGGCAGCCTTTGGAGCGACGCAAGCCTGTCGCCCTCATGCTCGATGATGTCGTCGAAAATGTGAAGGTTTTGGGCTCCGTCCTGGGTCGCGATAAATATTCGCTACTATTGGCGAATAGTGGAGAACAAGCGATACAATGAGCTCTCAGTAATTCCCCCGACGTCCTTTTGCTTGATGTCATGGTCCCTGATATTGATGGAATCAGCGTTTGCCGCTACCTGAAGACGATTGAAGACATCAATACTCTGCGAATCAAATCCTTATTTGATGAGATCAAACTCAGGACGAGACCCACCCTGCCCTATCATTCGTCATCATCGTCGTCCTGAGCCATGCCAATATCAGAATCATATTCGTTCTGAAAGCTGAGATCGACCACACAGTCTCCCATAATCCGAGTCTGACAAGAGAGTCTTACGGTGCCGTCCGCAGGCAGAGAAAGCCTCGTCAGAAGCTTTGTTTCGTCTTCCTTCATCGGTGACAAGTTGTCCTTTCCATCCAGAATGCGAACGGCACAGGTCCCGCAGCGACAGGAAGCGCAGGCGAAGCGAATCGCCACGCCTGCCTTACGAGCGCAAAGGAGAATCTTGGTTTTTTCATCCACTTCAGCCGAGCGGTTGTCGGGGCGAAACTCGATTCGTGGCATATGCTCTCTTTGTTAAGACTTAGACGGAAATGGCAAATTCTCTCAGGGTGTCGTTCAAAGAGGTTTTAAGATCGGTCGATGCTTTGCGATTCCCGATGATGTAAGCACAAGCCGTATGAATCACGCCGCCGGGCACTTGTTTTTCCTTGGTTCCAGGCAAAACCACAGCGCGATCAGGAATAAAGCCCCTCGTCTCCACAAACTTGCCATCACGAATGTCGATGATGGGCGTGGATGCGGTGAGTGTGACGTTGGCAGCCAGAACCGCTTCCGAACCTATTTGAACACCTTCTACTACAATAGCACGAGAACCGATAAATGCACCGTCGCCAACGATGACAGGCTTCGCGTGAGCCGGCTCTAAAACACCGCCGATGCCGACGCCGCCGGAGAGGTGAACGTTGGCTCCGATCTGAGCACAACTGCCGACTGTGGCCCAGGTATCAACCATTGTATTCTTGCCGACAAAGGCGCCGATGTTCACGTAGGAGGGCATCAAAACCACGCCGGGCTCCATAAAGGATCCGTAGCGGGCCGTAGCGGGAGGAACCACGCGGACTTTGAGGCGTTCGTAGTTGGTCTTGAGTGGGATTTTATCGTAATAGTGGAATGGCCCAACTTCGAATGCTTTCATTTCCATCATACGGAAGTACTGCAGAATCCCTTGCTTGATCCAAGCATGAGTCAACCAATTGTCGCCTTCGCGCGTGCAGACCCTGAGAGTGCCTTCGTCGAGATGCTTGAGAAGGCTATGAATGGATTCGGCCTCGTCCTTGAGGACCTCGGTCTTGCCTTGGCTTAAAGCTTGTTCAATATGTTCAATCGTAGCTTGTAGATTTTTGATGTCCAAGTTTTCTCTCCACGGTGTAGGCATTGATCAGCAGACCGTAGCAGACTTTTCGAGAATTTTCAGCGCAAGCATTTGACATGGGTCACTGCTGGCAAGAGCTTGGAAAATGGCGGATATCTGGGACCAACGTAAGTGGTCATTTTGATCTATTTTAGCCCGTCGGTTTGGTCAGCTAGCTGTTCGCTTTTCTCGTCAGGGCCATTTGTTTCTTTCTTCCTACTGTCGGTGTCACTCTCCGTCTTCACATTCCCAAAAATCATGACTGCTTTGGAAAGTATCCAGTCTAAAGTGACATGTAACGAAGGTAGTGCACTGTATCCTCCAGTATTCTGCCATTTTAGAATAAGTGCGAATTTACTAAGGAGTATAAGAGTATACAATAATAATGCTATTTGCCGGCAAAGCCCTGGACTTGGGCTTGTCTGCTGCGAGCTTGGATGCATGAGAAGATTTTTCTGTATGCAATTGGATGGAAAAAATGGAAGCTGGGGGGAAGGCAAACAATGAAGAACTTATGTGGCGCAGCAGACTTGCATAGTCCAGGCGGCTCAGTTGAGCTCGCCTGCTGAGTAAGCTATTGCAAATTGAAGGCCAAAGTTTTTGGGCAACGAAAATTATTATTGGATGACCGGAAGTTCTACTGACAATGCCGGTTCTGCAGCGATGCTCACAAAGTAATCACGTCCTGTCGCCGGTGTATAGAGCGCATCGACTGTGTCAATTGCGACCGCTACACGGTGCCCCTTTGGAATCTCATAACCCGAAACATTCAAATCGATCTTCACTTCAGTCGCCACCGCGCTTGGGTCCTGATAGCTCGTCACGCTAAATGATTCGAGAACTCCCGTTCCCCAGGCATCCAAATCATAGAGATAAGCGACGAGCGTGACCGGACTTTCATGCGGGAGAAGAGTGAATGAAACGCGGGCGGATCCTCTCACCTTAAGATCCTCGTGCAAGACCTGTGACTTCAATACAGCTGCGAAACGCGTGTCGATGTCCGATATCTTCTTCTTAACCGGGACGTTGACATAGACATTCAAGCCATCGCTGATGAAAGGAATACCGGTGGTGGCTCCTGAGTCTTTATTCCCTTGAAAAAAGATCACGGAACGACCCGTTTCATAATCACTTTCAAGACTGTTGAGAGCGGTGAATTTCAGAGCGCTGTAATTGAGTGCGGGATAATTTTGAAAGTAGTTCGTCTCGTTATCTATCTTGAAACTCAGTCCTGTTTTGATCGGGATGCTTTCGTCGATCAAATAATGATCCATCCAATCATGCACCTCATTCCATAGGTTGGAAGGCAGGCCGAGGATACCAGGGATGGCTGCACTGGCGTGCAGGCCCTCATCGGTCAACATGCGTTTCTCGCCTTCGAGGCGTTCGTAGAAATTACGAATCTGCAGCGGCGGGAAAAGCGCGTCGAGGTAACTGTTTTCCATAAAGACGGGCGCCTTGCGGGCGTTTATTTGATCGAGATAGCTTTCCGGAGAGCGTGCGGCGGCCCAGGCACGGGTCGCCACGACATCGGTTCTCTTCTCCATGTGATCGAGTTGTTCGAAGATATCGGGATCGAGATGACCCGTGAGTTTTCCGCTGCCGATCAAAATATCGAGCCAGGTTCTCTGAATGGTGTTGTTTCGATAGATGGATTGTTCCAGGTTTCCCCAGCCGCTCAACGAAGCCGCGGTCTTGATGCGAGGTTCGCTGCCAAGCGCGAGGAGAGCCATACCGCCCCCAAGCGAAACACCGGCCATACCGATGTTTGCGACATCGACTCTGGTGTTGTCTTCCAACCAGTCCACAATCGTCGAAAAGTCCTGAACATCATTGGGGCCACCGACCGTTACGGCGCCTTCCGAGCCGCCGAATCCCCGAGAGGAGTAAGACAGGACGATGTAACCCCTCGATGCGAAGCGTCGCGCCTGAGTCTCGTATTCGTATTCTCCGAGAGTCCATGAGTTGGTGAAGATGATCGCCGGGCGCCTGCCTGGGAAAGCTGAGACTTTGGGCTCGTAAGCGCGAGCATCGAGAAGGAGTGCGTCGTGGGTGCGGATTTTTACATTACTGATATTGTAATCGTTAAAAATACCGCGTTGATCATCGGGGCTTTGCTGAAGTACATTACTGCTGTCAGAGTCTTGAGAGTCGCTGGCGAGTGCGTGTGCGTGTGCGCTTGAACAGAGAACGGCTATTCCGAAAAAAAGCGTGCAGATTCGTGGCCTTGTCATATAGATCCCTTTCTATGACACAGCAATTTGGGATCGTGCACGAAACGTAATCTCAATAGGTAAAGTTGGGCGAGTACCTACAAATTTCCGTATTTTCGCGCACGATTTAGATTACCTTTATTTTGGCTTACCTCGGATGGATTTGCAAATTCGAAAAATATACAGATGTACTCGATTGAACTACCGGACAGTATGATCTACAAGCGCCTCAGCGATTTACACGATGCGTATTGAGCATTTCGATATCGCAAAATGAGTTAATAGAAGAGGCTGAGCTAGGTCTTTAAGAAAATTTACGCTATACTTCCTAAGTACTTTTCATAAAAGGAAGAGTTATGACTCTTAAATCGATCTCCTTTCTCTCCGTCGTCGTTTTGGCTTTTGCAGGTTCTGCATCAGCAGCAGGCGATAACACCCAGGGTTTCCAAGCGGCTCGCCAACTCACGAGCGAAGCGATGGGCGAGAAATCCGCAGAGGGTTTCACCGGTAAAGTCGTCGAAGTGATCGACGTGCAAAATTACACTTACGTTCAGTTCGCGCATGGCAACGACAAAATGTGGCTCGCCACAGCCAAGACTCCGGTAAAGAAGGGTGATGTTGTCTCCTTCGCTGATGGTCAATCCATGCATAAGTTTCACAGCAAGACTTTGAATCGCACCTTCGATGAAATTTACTTCGTAAATGAAATCGCAGTGAAGCGCTAAGCTTGGTCTTCCGTCTTTCCA
The DNA here is from genome assembly GCA_014377445.1 of Oligoflexus sp. Classification (GTDB taxonomy): domain Bacteria; phylum Bdellovibrionota_B; class Oligoflexia; order Oligoflexales; family Oligoflexaceae; genus Oligoflexus. The sequence continues at coordinate 18,878 of JACMPP010000020.1, read as the reverse complement.
ATCAGGGCTGCTCCATACGAGAGCAGCCTTTTTTTGTCATGGATGCTGAATGAAGGTTCTTCCTCGCCTGCTTCTTCCGATAGCCGTCGCGCTTTCCTTCGTCTCAGTATCGGAAGGATTCGGGGCTGCCAGCGTACAAATTCCGGCCAAGGCAGGCTGCAGCAGCTATCGCTTTGATAAAATGAGCCCCCGAATCATGAACCCTGACCTGGAGGAGATGAGTGGCCTGGTGTTGGGCGGTCTGGATCCGGCCACGCTCGTTCACGTTCAAGACTCTGGCAATGATCCTTACCTCATTTACAGTAAGACGGATGGGACGATCCTCGCCCGCTATCTTTTCACTGAAAAAATCGCTGACACAGAAGAACTCAGTCGAGGGGAATGTCCCTGGGGCGGCTCCTGCATCTTTGTCTTCGATACGGGCGATAACTTTCACTGGCGCGGAAGCAGAACAATCTGGGCAGTCGAGGAAGCCACGGTTCGCAGCACGACGATCCGTAGCCAAAAGTTTGATTTCAAATTTCCGAAGGACGAACATCTTGATGTTGAAGCGGCGACGCTGATCGGTAAAACCATCTATTTCTTTGCCAAAGAACCGAAGCATAGCCGGGTGTTTGCACTGGAGACCGCAGTATGGAAGGGCGAGGGAAACAGCGAGGCGAAGTTGATCACCGACCTGCCCTACACCATGATCACAGGGGCGACGTCGAGCGATGATGGGGAGCGTATTCTGCTCATCAACTGGCAAGGCGTCATCGAGCTCTCGAAGAGTGAGGATAAAGGTAGCAGCAAGGCCGGTGATGCGTGGTTTCCCTACCGCAGAAGAACGAAGATTCATGGTCTCGCGCAGCAGGAAGCTGTGACCTACGACAAGGATCAGAGATCTTTCTTCTACAGCTCTGAAAAGAAAATGTTTTCAGAAAAGGAATGGGGCATCGTTCATGCCCAGTGCATTCCATAAGCAGAGAAGGAAGTATTAAGCCTTCAGATGTTTGTCTTTCAGCATAATCATAAAGGTCAGCTCCTCAGCGGTCTCACGGAGCGAATCATAACGCCCAGATGCCCCGCTGTGGCCCGATTCATCTTCGATCTTTAGAAGCAGAATCTTATCGTTGGTCTTTCGGTCCCTAAGCTTCGCCACCCATTTTGCAGCCTCCCAATAGAGCACCCGCTGATCATGAAGCCCCGCTACCACCAGCATATGGGGGTAGTCCTGGGCTTTTACGTTTTCATAGGGCGAGTAGCTTTTGATTCGCTCGTAGTCTTCTGGAATATTGGGGTTGCCCCATTCTTTGTATTCCAGCGTTGTCAAAGGCAGCTCGGGATCCAGCATTGTGTTCAGAACATCGACAAAAGGCACCGATGCGACGATGCCGAGGAAAAGGTCCGGTCTCTCATTGGCAACAACGCCCATGAGCATGCCTCCAGCACTCGATCCTTCGCCTATAATCTGGCCGCTCTTAGTCCATCCTTCACGAATCAGATAGTCCGCGGAATCGATGTAATCGTTGAAAGTGTTCCACTTCCGGTCGAGCTTTCCCTCGAGATACCAGGAGCGGCCCATCTCCATTCCACCCCGAATATGTGCCATGGCATAGATCATTCCCCGATCGACCAGAGCGAGACGGTAGTTGCTGTAGTCACAATCTAGCGTTTCTCCATAGGAGCCGTAAGAATGAAGAATCATGGGAGCGCCGGGCTTGGTCGTCTTGTGATAGAGCAGGGTCACGGGGATCGACTGTCCGTCCCGAGCCGGTGCCCAGACGCGCTTGACGACATAATCATCCTCGCTATAGGGTCTGGAGCCAATCGATCGTCTCTTCAAAAAAGATCTTTGCTTGGACTTGACGTCAAACTCATAGAGAGACTGCGGCATGCGAGGTGACGAATACCAAAAGCGAAATCCTTCGGAAGCATATTCACGTCCCTCGGCCACATTCAGTTCGTAGGCTTCTTCCGGAACATCGATCCAATAGGGATCCTGATCAACGGCCAGGGGAATGATTTTGAGGCGGGGAAGCGCCTTGTATCTCTCGCTGATGATCCAGAAATTCTTGAAGACGGATAGGCCTTCGATTAAAACTTCAGGGTCGTAGTCCTGAATGGGCTGCCAGTTCTTGATGTCGATCTTATCGACCGGAGTTTTGAAGATCTGGTAATTGACAGCTTCGTGATTGCTGATGATCAAAAAGTTGTGGTCGTGGTGGGAAAGCTCGTATTCATGTTCGGCCTCACGCGATAGGAAGCAATGAAATTCGGGGCTTTCCTCCGCAATTTTGTGATACCAAACTTCGTTAGCATCATAACCATTACAGCCAAGAAATATATATTCTTCACTTTCTGATGAATCCAGGGCAAGAAAATAGCTCGGGTCCTTCTCAGAGTAGACGAGTACGCTCTTTTTTTTGCTGAAGTCGCGGAAATAGAGTTCGAGAGGACGGTCATGGTCGTCGAGCTTGATGTAGAAGAAACTGCTGTTCGTCTTCCACTCAAAACAGCTTGAAATCCCGTCGATCTTAAGATCCGTTTCTTTGCCGGTCGCCAAGTCCCGGAAGATGACTTTATAGCGCTCGCTGCCTTCAAGATCGACCGCATAGGCCAGAATCTTGTGATTCGGGCTCACATCAAGAAATCCGATATCGCAGTAGCTATGCTTCTTCGCGATAACATTATGATCGAAGTAAATTTCTTCTGCCGCATCGAGATTGTCCTTTTTGCGGCAGTAAAGGGGATACTGCTGACCTTCCTTAAAACGGACGTAGTACCAATATTCGCCGTCACGCTCCGGAACGCTGCTGTCATTCTCGGCCAGGCGCTCTTTGAGTTCCTCAAAAATCTCTTTCTGCAAAGCCGAATGAGCTTTCATCGAGTCTTTGTAGAAAGAATTTTCCGCCTTCAAATATTTTTTGGTGTCGGGATTTTCTATTTCGTCGAGCCATTTCCAGTCGTCTTCAAGATGGAGTGGCGTCGGGATCGGCTTAGGGCGCTTCGGCGCAAGGGGAGCTTTCATGGGTCTTCTCGCAGCTGTCAAAGCGTGGAATTACCTTTGAGCAGTATATAAATTACTGCCCTAAGGGTTCCTTTGCAAAGATATTTCGTGGCTCAGTCGCCTGGAGGTTAACCGGCATGGCTTGCAAAACAGGCTAGGGTTTCGTCACGGCTGAAGTATTTCTTGCTACAGCCTCGACAAACATACTTGGCACCATCGCGAAAGAATCTCTCAGCGTCATTCCTGAGCTTGGCCGGGGGGGCCTTAATTTCCTTAAGGTCCGCTTCGAGATCCGGAAGGTCGTTAACTGACTCGGAGTTTTTATGAAGGGATTCATAACAGGCTATGACTTCATCGCGGCTGAAATATTTCTTGCTGCATTTGCGACAGACATACTTGGCTCCGTCGCGGTAAAAGGCGGCGCTGGACTCGTCTTTTTTGCTCTTGGTGACCGGCGAAGGATCCGGCGCAAAAGCAAAGCCCTCATCCTTCTTCGCTCGTTTTTCTGCGGGGGCATCATGCGATTCATGGCACTTTATGGCGTCCTCAACGGAGCCGTAGATGCGTTCGCATTTCGAACAACGGAATTTCTTGCCATCGAGTGTATAGCGGACATCGCTTGATTTGGCCTTGAGATGCGAAACGTATGTCTCACCATGACCATCCCAACATCCTCGGGCGTCGCTTGCTGACGAATAGCGCTGCCGGCATTTCAGACAACGAAATTGATTTTTCTCACGCACAAATTTGACGTTTTCACCGGCCAGAATCTCGGCTTTTTTGGGTTTGTAAACCCCGAGAGATTTTAAAGGCGCAATGGAATGTTGGGTTTCAGCGGCCTTAAGTGCAGACAATGCGGAAGGATCTTTCGCAAATTGAGCGAGTGCCTTGAGTTTTTGATCGACGCTGGTAGATGCATTGAGGCTTGCTTCATGCCTGCTTCGACGTTCGATATCTTTTTTACAGTTACCCGAGCATTCGCGTGCGGCGTCCATTGAGTTGTGAATGCGTTTGCAAAAGCTACAGCGGTAGCGCTTGGGCGAAGCTTCGACAGCTCCTCCTTCGGCTAAAAAGCCGACTGTACATTGACGCAGGTTCGCCTGGACGTCAGCGAGCGACGCAAAGTTCCCGCCGCAAAGCCCACACTGGTAGGTCTCGCCTTTTTTAAAGATCTTGCGCACCTTTGCGCGAGGTTTAGCCTGCTCGGACGCCATTGCAAAATACCCTCTTATTCAGAGGAGCTATCGGCAATTCCAGAAAAATATTAATACAATCATCCATAAGATTTATCTAGGATTTCTAAATGATTGACGTTGCATGCGAAATTTATGCTTTTGACCAAAGCATAATTGACAAAGCATAAAAGTCTTGTTACTGCTGGGTCACTACAACACGTATGACCAACGGAGCAATCCCATGTCGGCCGATATTCGTTATCTATCGCAAAGAAGTTTGGCGGTTTATGAAGCCACCCTTATCGAACAATTCTCTGAGATGCATAAGAGAAATGTTCAGATCCAAACAGTGATCTTTTTCTTGTGGGCAGCAGCTTTTAGCTTCCTCGCCTTCATGACAATCGCACTGCCGGTTGCCACCCAGGATTTCCTGAAACTCGTTATTCCTACCTAAGCTTTTGTTTCCTTCGTTCGAAGCCCTGCGGTAAAGTAGCAGGATGCTTTAGAACAAGGGGAAGCTTATGGCCAAAAAACCTAGCGCAAGCAGCAATAAGATGAGCGAGGAAGGATATCTCCACGGATATTCTTCCGTCGAGCAGGATCGCCTCAAGTATCAAGCTCAGTTTACCGAGCAAACCATCTACGGAAATCTCGATCTTTCCGATATCGACAATCTCCTGGAAGTCGGTGTTGGTGTCGGCGCTCAATCCGAAATTCTTCTCCGCCGTTATCCCAAGATTAAAATTACCGGTATCGATCAGAGCGAGACGCAGCTTGCCGCGGCGCGCGAGTTTCTTCGATCAAAATCCTATGCCGAAAAACGTTTTGATCTAAAGCAGATGGATGCCACCAATATGGACTTCGAGTCCTTGAGTTTCGACGGTGCCTTCATCTGTTGGGTCCTCGAACATGTGCCCTCGCCCGAACGAATTTTGAGTGAAGTTCGTCGTGTCTTAAAAAAGGGTGCTCGTGTCTATATCACTGAGGTGATGAACCACAGCTTCTTTCTCGATCCTTACTCGCCCAACATTTGGAAATATTGGATGGCGATGAATGATTACCAGCATGAGCAAACGGGCGATCCCTTCGTCGGTGCAAAGCTCGGTAACCTCCTTCTGGCTCAAGGTTATCAGGATATCCGAACCGAGATAAAGACCTGGCACTTCGACAATCGACATCCTGAACAGCGGAAACGCTACATCGAGTTCTGGACGCAGATTCTCCTCAGTGCGAAAGATCAGCTAATCAAGGCAAAATACATCGACGAGGAGACACTGAGGCTCGCCCACGAGGAACTCAGGCAGGTTGCCAAGGATCCCAATGCAGTCTTCTATTTCAGCTTCATGCAGGCGCAGGGTGTGCGTTGATAGCCGGCTAACCTTTATCATGCGAAAGATAAAAAGGGCGGAAGCCTTAAAGGTTCCGCCCGAATATTGATTGTAATTGACTCAAATCACGGAGCGGGTTGGGTCACCGCATTAGCGTCCATCGTCACAGCGGTTTGAGCCAGGGCCTGACCGTTCAAGCTTGCGCCTGTCCGAAGCACAATTTGGGTTTGACTCAGAATGATACCTTTAAAGCTTGAAGTTGTACCGAGGGTAACCTGTCCAGCCACCTGCCAGAAGATATTGGAAGGGCGAGCACCGCCACTCAGAGTAATGTGCACACCATTTGCGACAGTCACGTCCTGAGCGATTTGGAAAATCCAAACATCGTTTTCACTGCCGCTCAACGTTACATCGGAAGTCATGAGTAATCCTGTGCCCCATTTGTAAAGGCCAGGAACCATCGTTTTACCACTGACGTCACCAGCACCGAGTTCGACGAAGTCCGGTATTTTGCGTCCTGCGGCATTCGTATAGGCCAGTTCCATATCACTGATAGCTGTTGTCAGGTTTGCTGGTGTGGGCACGGCCATATCCGCCGCAAACATTTTCCCTGTGACGAGAATCGACCTTGCAAAGACATTGGTTGAATCGAGGGATTCAGAAAAGCCTGTCATGAAACTTTGGGCAGCCGGACTCAGTCCGAGATTTCCGACAATTGCCGTGGTCCCGGTGGTTGAAATCGCTGATTTGGCGAGGATCACGTAGCTTCCAGCGGTCCCAAGGTCTACCGGCGATGGACCTTTGGCCGAAATGGCTCCGGTGGTAAAGGTCCAGACAATCGCGGTCACAAGGGGGTTGCCGGCAAGGTCTTTCACTTCCGTTGTCATCGTGATGGTGTAGGTGGTATTCGCCTCCAATAGCTGTGTGGGGGCAAAGGTTGCTGTCCGCCCGGAATAGTTAACAGAACCGCTTACGAGAACTCCGTTGGGGTCTTTAACGGTGAAGCTTTGAGTCGTAAGGGTCGTGGGATCCATCGCTTCATCGAAGACCACGGTGAGCTGACGATTGACTGGAATATTGCTGGCTGATGCCAGAGGCGTTTTGCTAGCTGCAGTCGGAGCGACTGTATCTGTGCTTGTTCCTGTTGTGAAACTCCAGGTGGAGTCATTGGCAAAGCCTGCGCCACTAACGGCCTTTACCGATGTGTTTAGTTTCACTGTATAGACTGTGCTGATGGCAAGAGCGGCCGCAGGACTGAAGGTAAAGGAACGCGCCGCACTTTCCGCAGCAAAACTCACCGTCCCAGCGATTGCCGTACCGTCAGCAGCGGTGACTGTAAAAGAATCTTTTGTAAGCGTTGAGGCGAGCATGGTTTCGCTGAAAATTACTGAAATCTTACTATTGACGGCAACGTTGGAAGCTGCGTCCGCAGGTGTGGTGACGACCTGGGAAAGGAATGTTTCTGGTTGGGCCGCACTCGTTTCATCATCCTTTTTATCGCTGCTACAAGCTGAAAATGAGGCCGTAAAAGAAGCGGCAAGTATCATCGTAAAAACAACAGAAGACAGAAGCCTGGTAGGCTTGTTCGAATAACTATTCATGTTTTGACCCTTTTAAAATAATGAGAGCTATAGAATGCAGATCAGAAGTGGTTATGGAGCGGGCCTCGGGAGCACTTGTTGGTTAGGATGAAGCATCATGACATAACGAGGAGCTTATCGGTCGGAGACTGAAATATTAAGAAATAACGGTTGTGATTTTCGAATCGGCGGCGATTCAATTGCAACTATTCCTCGAAAACATTTGTGATATCAAATACCTATCGGCCAATAATTATTTTCGAAGTTCTATAATAAATTCGAATATTTGGGTGTATTTAAGAGAAAATCTGAAATTCGCGAAAAAAAAGAAGGGGTCACCCCTTCGATCATGCCTTGCCGTAACAATTCTGAAAGTCACAGAAAATTATGGAGCGAGGCGAGCTACGACCGGTAGATGGTCAGAAGCTTGAGATTCATAATTTGGTACGATTTTTTGAAGCTTGACGATCACGGGCTCTTCCAAAAGAAAGTTGCTGGTCGTAACCATATGATCGATGAGAGAGAGGCGGTTTGAGAAATAACTATAATCGCCTTTCTTAACGAGCGAATCAGTCCGCACGGTATAGTTGCAGCCTTTTTCGAACCAGGGATTGAAGACAGCGCGCTCAGTGGCTCCCACCAGAGGTTGGTTGAAGTCGCCCAGGACGATGATATGCAGGCTTGGTTCCTTGGCTTTAAGTTCGGCAACATAGGATTCAAGTTGGACGTTGGCAGCTTCGCGACGCTGTTGGCTCTTGTCATCACCAAAGGCTTTGAGATGGACTGCGATCGCGACAACATCGGGGCGGCCCGCTGCAACCGGGTGAAGACGAATCAAGAGGGGCGGTCTTGGAAAGGCGAAGTTATCTTTAGGAAAAAGGGCTTGCGATGTTACGAGCGTAAAGTCTGCCGTGCGGTAGATGAAGCCTGCACTGCGCGCATCAAATTGGGTGCCGGCATCGGGAGCAAGGAGGCCCGTGAACTTGGGCATTTCAGCGATAAGAGAGTTAAATGCGGCCGGAGTCGAAATCTCTTCAACGGCCATCACATCAACATCGAGAGTATTGAGGATATTGGAGACCATGGCGAGGCTGCCCGATGCTTTCGGGTAGTTTTCGATATTCCATGTGCCGATTTCGAAGGTCTCGGCTGTACCTAGAACTGGTACTTCTGTTCGGGGAATGTCGACGAGAGGCTCAACTGTGACCGCAGCGGCTGTCGATTGCGTACAGGTTGCACCCGTACCACCGTTCGTCAGGGTCGGCGGGACAGTTGTCGTTGGTTGAGCGGGGGTTGGTTTAACCGTCGGACCAATGACTGTAGGGCCGATGGGGGCGGTCGTCGGTGTGGTCTTTGGGAGTGGAGCTTTGCTTTTGGTGTGTTCACCGCATGCAAAAAGACTCAAGCACAGGAAGAGGCTCATGCTGTTGTGCAGAATAGTTTTCATAATGCTCTAGCTCCAATTGGGAAGCGATGAAACGACTATCAGTCCCTGATTTTCGTTGCCATTGTCTAACACGAAATGGCTGGGCGAGCTAGTGAGAACTTATATGGCTTCGATTGTAATTCCCTTGCCTTGAGAGGCTCTCTCGAGGGAGAGTTTTCACAAGGTTCTAACTCCCACTGGCAACTTCGAGGGTTAACCATGCAATATCAAACGACGCTTGCTCCTTTGCATCCGGATTGGACGCCGATCGATCTGCCTTATATCGGTTGGGTTCGCTCTTTTGTTTCAGGCGATCCCTACGGCGAACGGATTCGAGTCAAATTTTTTAAAGGTAGAGAAGACGGAGTTTTGTGGGGACGTGTTTGGTTTGGTCCTGCAGCTGAGGGGCCTCCCGGCTTTACGCATGGCGGTGCTCAAGCCGCTGTGCTGGACGAACTCCTGGGTGGATGCGCCTGGATTCACGGACACCAGGTCATCGCTCTCAACCTGCAAACCGATTTTGTTTCCTTCGTCCCCCTCCAACAGGAACTCGTTCTCAAGGGAACGGTTATCAAACAGGAAGGTCGCAAGGTTTATACCGAAGGCACGATCGAAGACGTGAATGGCAAGGTGATGGCGCGCGGTCAGATCCTGTTCCTGCGATTGAGCGAAGATCAGGTTTCCAAACTCATTCCCAATATTGCCGATAAGAATAAGAAGTAGGAGCCGTGCATGACGCTGAAACAGTATGTGATTCAACTTCTGGTGACCTGGGCCCTTAGCGCTCTGGCTCTGGTAGGGATGTCGGCGGTCATGCCGGGCATTCGCCTCAAGGGGATCGGTTCCGCCTTTCTTGCTACTTTTGTCCTTGGCGCTCTGAACGCTACAGTGTTGCGATTGCTCTGGGTTCTCACCCTACCTTTTACGATCATCACGTTGGGATTATTTCTATTGGTCCTGAACGGAGCGATGCTGAAACTGACTGCAAAACTCGTCAATGGCTTCAAGGTCGATGGATGGTTGTCTGCGATCGTAGGCTCGATCGTCTTGTCGCTTACTCATGCGGGGATCTATTTTTTTTATAGGAAGCTTGCGGAGTAAAAGCCGGAAAAATCAGCACAGACCTCCAAGAGCCCAGCGCATGACACGCTGGGCTCTTGGTGATTTGCATACAGAAGCTCTCGAGAATCAATGAGCGGCTTCGTCCTCTTGGAGAGGAATAATTTCGATCTCAGGATGAAATTCTTCTCTGAGAATATTTTGCATAGCTGACAAAGTCCCTGTCACGCTGCTTGGACAAGTTCCGCAGGCGCCCTCATAACGAATGGTCAGGAAGTTGCCTTCGAGGCCAAGAACCTGCAGATCCCCGCCATCACCTTGCAAGGCAGGACGGATGGTGCGATCGAGGATCGCTTCGATCTGCCGAAGCTCAGGGCTCATCTCGGTCCGGCGTTTCTCGTCGGGCGAAAGGAAGTCGGCTTCATGCTCGGGGAGAAGGGCCTTGATCAGTCGGCGACCTTCCTCAAGGACTTCATCCCAGGAGATCGAGCCATCGACCGTCACGGTGATTGCGTTTTCGAAGAAGTGGACTTGTGTCACACTCTTGATTTCGAAGAGAGCCTTGGCCAATGGAATGTGAGCACAATCCTCCCCAGTAGAGAATGTGATTTTTCCTGCCGACTTCACGTCGTAGTTGACAATGATCTTCTTCGCATAAGGATTGGGTGTGGGTTGCACCATCATCTTAACGTCCATTACGGACTCCTTTGCAGAGTTTAATTCACTCACGTTCTTGCGCTCCCAAAACTCTGCAGAACATCCTGCACATGTTTTGTGAAATGTTTGCCGCTGATACGGCCGACGACGTCGCCGACAAAAGCACTGGCCAGCATAGCTTTAGCATCTTCGCGAGAAATGGCCCGGCTTTGGAGATAAAAAAGTTCCTGTTCATCGATCTGACCGATGCTGGCGCCGTGAGAGCACTTCACATCATTGGCATCGATGGCCAGTTGAGGTCGACTGTCGACTTCCGCGTCCGGACTCATCAGGAGGTTTTTGTTCAACTGCTGAGCATCAACATGTTGAGCGTCCTTAACGATCGTGATCTTGCCATTGAAGACCGCGCGGCTTTTGTCTTCAAGCACGCCTTTGTAGAGCTGTGTGCTGCTCGTGTTCGGAGCCAGGTGAAGGACTTCAGTCACATTGTCGATATGGTTGTCGCCACGCGCGATGTAGAGACCGTCGAGTTTCGCGGAACCACCTGGGGCGGTCAGACGGAATTCGAGATGACTGCGATTGAGCTTGCCGCCAAGAGCGAGGTTGAAAGTCTCAACCCGCGCGTCACGGCCGATATGAAAGCTGTGTTTGCTTACATAGCGCGTTTCGGGGCCGATAGATCGCTCTAAAAGATATTGGCAGTAGGCCTGATCTTTGACGAAGACATCGGTCACAGCATTGGTAAAATGCTGGGTCTGACCAAAGTGGCTTTCGACAATATGAACTTCCGCTCCGCTTTCAACAAAGACGATATTGCGGGGGCTGATAATCGCTCCTGTTGCCGCTGCTTCCTGGGATTGGAGGAAGAGGAACTGCAAAGGTTTTTGAACCTTAGTGTTCTTCTTCACGCGAAGCATGACGCCGCTTGAGAAAAAGGCCTGATTCAATACGGCCAGGATATCTTCGTTTTCACCCAAGAGGGGGAGAATAAGATCCCGCTCGGTTTTCATCGCTTCGCTGAGCGCAACAACGGAAACATCGCTCGGCAGGATCGAAAATTCTTCGTTATACACGCCGTTGATAAAGACCAGACGATGAGCATCTTTCACGCTCAGACGCTCGACGACGATGCGGCTGATGGAAGCGTTTTTGGACAAGCCAAAGCTGGCTTCGCCCAAACTGCGTGTACTCGTATATTTCCAACTTTCGTCGCGACGCGAGGGCAGTCCGGTTTCAATAAATCGATCGTAGGATCGTTGACGAAGATCGCGCAGCCAGGCCGGGTTCCACTGCGGTTCCGAAGCGAGGTCTTGAAATGCTGTTTCAAATGCTGTCGACACGAGACCTCCTTAATTCAGTAGCCAGTCGTAACCGCGATCTTCGATTTCAAGCGCGAGTGAAACGTCGCCCGATCGCACGATGCGGCCATCGGCCAGGACGTGTACAAAGTCAGGTTTGATATAGTTTAGAATCCGGTGATAGTGTGTGATCATGACGATCGCGTTATCTTCGGTTTTGAGCTTGTTTACACCTTCCGAGACGATTCGAAGAGAATCAACATCGAGGCCGGAGTCGGTCTCGTCGAGAAGAGCCAGACGCGGATTCAAAACCGCCATCTGGAGAATTTCGTTGCGCTTCTTTTCCCCACCCGAAAGGTCCACGTTCAGTTCGCGGTCCAAAAAGCTGGAATCGATCTCGAGCATCTTGGCTTTCTCACGAACAAAAGCGTCGAAGGCCTTTGTCTCCATCGGATCCACGCCCTGGTGCTTACAGACGGCGTTGAAGGCCGCGCGCAGGAACTCGACGTTGGGGATACCGGGGATTTCGACCGGATATTGAAAAGCGAGGAAAAGGCCGTTGCGCGCTCTCTCGTCGGGTTGCATTTCCAGAACATTTTTGGGACGGAAGTTCACGTCATAAGTAATGGAGCCCGAGGTCACGGTATACTCGGGATGACCGGCGATGACCTTTGACAGAGTACTTTTGCCGCTGCCGTTGGGCCCCATGATCGCGTGAATTTCACCCGCTTTAATATGGAGATTCAGTCCTTTGAGGACTTCTTTTTCTTCGACGCGGACGTGTAGGTTTTCGATGTTCAACATAAATGACTCTTACTCCAGAATTAACTTAACCGACGCTACCTTCGAGTTTCATTTCCAGCAACTTGACCGCTTCCACCGAGAACTCAAGTGGGAGCTCCTTGAAAACTTCCTTACAGAAGCCGTTAAGCAGAAGGCCGATCGCCTGTTCTTCTTCCAGGCCCCGGGATTTGAGATAGAAGATTTGCTCGCCGCTGATCTTGGAGGTCGTGGCTTCATGTTCGATGACAGCCGTATTATTTTTGACTTCGATATAGGGATAAGTATTGGCGCTGCATTTGTCGCCGACGAGCAGCGAGTCACATTGCGAGTGGTTCCGTGCGCCTTCAGCCGACGGCATGATCTTGACCAGCCCACGGTAGGTGTTGGACGACTCTTCTGCTGAGATGCCTTTGGAGATGATGCGGCTCTTGGTGTTCTTGCCGATGTGAATCATCTTGGTGCCGGTGTCGGCCTGCATCTTATTGTTGGTCAGTGCCACGGAGTAGAACTCGCCGCGCGAACCGTCACCTTGCAGAATACAGCTTGGATATTTCCAGGTGATCGCCGATCCGGCCTCCACCTGGGTCCAGGAGATGCGCGAGTTCTTGCCTTGGCAGAGACCGCGTTTGGTCACGAAATTATAGATACCGCCCTTGCCTTCGGCGTTGCCCGCGTACCAGTTTTGAACGGTCGAGTATTTGATTTGAGCGTTGTCCATCGCGATGAGTTCGACGACAGCGGCGTGCAACTGATTCTCATCGCGTTGCGGTGCTGTGCAGCCTTCGAGATAACTCACATAGGAATCCGAGTCAGCGATCAGCAAAGTTCTTTCGAACTGACCGGTACCAGCCGCATTGATGCGGAAGTAGGTGCTGAGATCGAGAGGGCAGCGAACGCCTTTGGGGATATAGCAGAACGAGCCGTCTGTGAAGACCGCCGAGTTGAGTGTTGCGTAATAGTTGTCTTTGTAGGGAACGACTTTACCCAAATACTTCTTCACGAGTTCAGGATGGTTTTGGATCGCTTCTGAGAGACTGCAGAAGATGACGCCAAGTTCTTCGAGCTCGGCTTGGTGAGTCGTGCCGAGGGATACAGAGTCGAAGACCACGTCGACGGCGACACCTGAGATGCGTTGTTGCTCACCTAGAGGAATGCCGAGGCGGTTGAAGGTGGCGAGAAGCTCAGGATCGATCTCGCTCAGACTCTTTGGGCCGTCGCCTTTGTTTTTGGGGGCGGAATAATATTGAATTGCCTGGAAGTCGACGAGGGGATATTCCACCTGCGCCCAGGTAGGCTCGGTGAGAGTGAGCCAGTGACGATAGGCTTTCAAGCGGAAATCCAGCACGAATTCCGGCTCGTTCTTGACGGCTGAAATACGGCGGACGATATCTTCACTCAAACCGCGCGGGAATTCTTCGGTCTCGACATCGCTGACGAAGCCATATTTATATTCGCGTTGGGCGAGTGGGCTTGTCGTTTCGTTATCGGTCGTCATCACTGGATTCCTCAATAAGGGCAAGGTTCTTGCAGAGCAGTCCGTGCTTCACGGCTTCCAACTGGGAGCGAAACGGCTCTCGTCCTTGTCGGCATTCTTGGACTCCATCGCTGGAGTTATTCTGACTGTTTCCAAAACGTTTTTCAAAATCCATGAGGGTCATGCCTTCGAGGCAGTTCCGCATGGCTTCAAATATGATTTGCCAGGGTTCTACGGCAGCACAGCTTTGCATATGTTCACAACCCTGGTGTTCATCGACACATTCAACGGGATAAATCCCATCCTCAACGGCTCGAAAGACTTCCCAGATACTGATGCGGTCAATCTCTCGCCCTATACGATAGCCACCGGTGCGGCCCCGGACGCTTTCAACCAGTTCGGCCCGGCGTAATCGAATCAGAATTTGGTCTAGATATTTGGAAGGAATACCTTGTCTAGCGGCTATTTCCTGTCGACGAACCAAGGGATCGTTTCGTCTATGACCAAGGTCGAGCATAATTTTCAAAGCATAACGGCTGCGCGATGTCAGATTCACAAACCGTCTCCTTTTTATGCGAACAATCGAGCCAATGTTTAGCGGACAGCTATACATTTCGCGATTCTAAGATAAAATGTTTACTAAATCTATCAACATTTTATTTCGTTATGTTTTACAGGGGATTGAAGGCAGTTTGGCAAGGCTCAAGAGACCTAGCGGGACGGTGAAATATGCACTACACTCTGTTAGTACAGGAGGCCCGATGCAGCAACAGGGAAAACGTAAAATTAATCCAGACGAACTTGCCGAGAGGGCAAGACGTCATGCGCAACAGAGTCGTCAGTCTCTGCAGGTTGCCGCGCGTTTGGCCGAACTTTTCCCTCAAGTTCTAAGAAGCATTAAGAAATCTTGTTCGAGCAAAGGCTCTCAGGCCGATCGTGAAGCCCTGACGCATCCCGACTACCTCGCCAAACTTGATCAATACATCGCCGTCCTTGGCGAAGGTCTGGAAGCGCGCGTTCAATACGAGACGCATCGCATGATGCTTCAGGCCTGGCAAAGTGAGAATGCCTTTCATAAAGCTTTCGATAGGCTTAAAGTTCACGACAAAAGACGCTTTGTCGCATCCCAATCGGCGAAACGCAGCTAACATACCGCCCAGCCACGCAAAATTGAAGCAAACAGACTTCTGTTTTTTACGCTTCATCCTCGACAAGAGCCTAAGCTCTCTATATTTTGAACCATTGATCAATGGCAATCAAAGTCCCGTCCTTGGAAACAGCATACGTCAAGGGAGCACGCAGGTGAGCTACTTAGGAAACATTTTATACGCTATCTTAGTCATTGCCACGTTTGGTTTTTTTGGGAAGAACCTTCTCAAGATATGGCAACGATTTGAGACAGGAAAAGGCAAAGAGGAAAACCGTCTTACCAATATTCCGAGGCGTATCGCTGAGACTCTAAACTTCGGCTTTATTCAGCAAAAAATGTTTAGTGATCCCGTCGCCGGAATTATGCATGCCTTCATTTTCTGGGGCTTTGTCATCGTATCGCTCGGGACCCTCGAGGTTTTGATCTCAGGCATATTCCCAAGTTTTCACTTCGGACTTCTACTTGGTGAAGATACCGCGGCTTACCGTGTCTTCCTTTGGTCACAGGACTTTGGTAACACTATCGTGCTTCTGGCTATGATCTTTGCAGTCGTGCGCCGTCTCGCTTTCCCCCCCAAGCGCTTTCAAGGCCTTGAGAAGTCCTCGCGTGTCGACGCCATGTACGTTCTAGCCTTTATCGCCGCTCTGGTTTTCACTTCGCTCATTCTTGTCGGATCACGGGCCCAGGCAGGTTTGATTCCAGCGGGCGCGGTTCCGGTCGGACATGCTTTAGCCGGTGTTTTCTCTGGCGTCGTCAGCGACTGGCAACTATTTGATAAGGGCATGTTCTGGGTTCACAGCTTCGTGCTTTTTGGATTCATGACTTTCCTACCCTATTCAAAGCACCAGCATTTGATTTGGGTCTGGCCTAATATCTTCTTCCGCAACCATCACAAACGCGGCCGTTTGCGTCCTATGATCTTCGATGAAAATGCTGAGTCATTCGGTGTTCACAAGCCCGAAGAATTCACGTGGAAACAACTTCTCGATTCCTACACCTGTGTGGAGTGCGGTCGTTGTACCGAAGTTTGTCCGGCTAACGTGACTGGCAAGCCTCTCGATCCTCGCAAAATCATGCACGATATCAAGTACTCTCTTATCAATCATACAACGACACCGGAAGCCGAGCATCGTCCCCTCATCGGCGGCAGCTTTGTAACGCCTGACGAACTCTGGTCATGTACGACCTGTGGTGCATGTATGGAAGCCTGTCCTCTCTATATCGAGCATATACCGGCTATCGTCGATATGCGCCGCTATTTGACCATGACGGAAGGCGCCTTCCCGGAAGAAGCACAAGCGACCTTTAGGAACCTTGAGAACAACGGCAGTCCCTGGGCTTTCAGTCCCTCGAACCGCGCGGACTGGGCTAAGGATTTGCCGGTCACAACGATGGCGCAGAAGAGCGATGTTGAATATCTCTTCTGGGTTGGTTGTGCAGGCAGTTATGACGATCGTTATACAAAAGTTTCCAAATCGATCGCCAAGATCCTCGATAAGGCTCAGGTCAGTTTCTCGATCCTTGGAACCGAAGAGCGTTGTAACGGGGATACCGCGCGTCGCCTCGGTAACGAATATCTCGCCGATCAACAGATCCAAGAGAACATCGGGACGATGAAGAAATACGGCGTGAAGAAGATCGTCACGGGTTGTCCTCACTGTTTCAACACGATCAAGAACGAATATCCGGACTTTGGTTTCCAGGCGGAGGTTATTCACCATAGTGAACTGATTACCGACCTGGTTAAGACGGGTAAAATTAAGTCGAGCGAAGTTCCGGCTGAGACTCAAGAAGTCACTTACCATGACTCCTGTTACCTCGGTCGTCATAACCAAGTGTATGACGAGCCTCGTCAGGCGATCCTTAAAGTTCCAGGCGTGAAGCTGACCGAGATGCCCAGAGCCAAAGAAAAAGGCTTCTGCTGCGGTGCGGGCGGCGGTCGTATGTGGCTTGAGGAGACAATCGGCGAGCGCGTGAACGAGAACCGTGCGAAGGAAGCGATTGCAACCGGTGCCACCACAGTTGCGACGGCTTGTCCTTTCTGTATGACGATGATGAATGACGGTATCAAGTCGCAGGGTAAGGAGGCGACTGTTCAGGTCAAAGACATCGCGGAGATCGTGGCGGACAGTCTTATCTAATTTCTACTCACAAATTACTACTTTCTACTTACTGATTTTTTGGAAAAAGCCCCTTCACTTCGCGGTGAAGGGGCTTTTTCTAGATTTTGAAATTAGTAATTAGAAATTTGTGAGTAGAAACTGGATTAAGACTGCTGCCCAAGAGCCGCAATCGCCTCAACTATATCATCAGTGCCAAGCACTTCAAATCCATCCTTAGGAACCATCCGTTTGACCAGACCGGTGAGGACTTTGCCGGGGCCAACCTCAAGGAAACGGGTGCAACCAAGGGCTTTTGCCGTTTCAATCGATTGCATCCAGCGGACCGGACCATCGATCTGTTCAATCAGAAAGCGAGGCGAATAATCCTTCACATCAAAAGCAGAGATATTGGGGATGATGTGAGTGTCGTTTTGATGAAAGGTGGATTCAAGCAGCAGAGGTTCCATATAGCTTCGTGCCGGCTGCATGAGGCTTGAATGGAAAGGGGCGCTGACCTGGAGATCAATACAACGGGCGCCAAGAGTTGAAGCTTCGGCGCAAAGGGCTTTCACTGCTTCCTTGTGGCCCGCAACAACGAGCTGAGCGTCGCTATTGTAGTTGGCAAGTTCGATACTGAAGGGACCTTCGGAGTGCTTTAAGCAAAGCGCCTCGAGCTGATCAGTCGGCATTTTCATGATAGCAGCCATCGATCCGATCCCTGCGGGAACGGCTCTTTGCATGGCTTCACCACGTTGTCTCACGAGAAATGCGGCGCGACCGAGATCGAGTTTGCCCGCAGCCACGAGAGCTGAGTATTCGCCAAGACTGTGTCCGGCAAAGTACTTTATATCCAGACCGAGTTCATCACGGAGAACCTGCCAATAGGCGACGCTGACAGTGAGAAGACAAGGTTGAGTATTGGCGGTAAGCTTGAGCTCGTCTTCAGGGCCTTCAAGGCATAAACGACGAATGGCAACTTTAGAAGCATCCTCTGCCTCTTCAAATGTTGCCTTCGTCGCGGGGAAAGCTTCGAGAAGCTTTTGCCCCATGCCCACATACTGGCTTCCTTGCCCAGGGAACATGGCTAGCGTTTGCATCGGAATTATTCTCCGCCTGTAGCGAATCCTGCTTCCGATTTATTCATTTGTTTTGGCTCAAGCCATTGCTTGCCGCGGTAGTGGCCGCAAGCTTCACAGATGCTGTGAGGATGTTTTACGGTGCTACAGTTCGAACAAACTGAAAGTCCGCCCAATTTGATAGCGTGGTGTGAACGGCGTTTATCACGTTTGGAGGCAGACGTGCGTCTCTTTGGTACTGGCATATGAATAACTCCTTATCATCGCGGGGCGATGTTACGTTCCAATTTAAGAACCTACCCTATTACCGTTTCATGAAGAACGGGTCAAGTGGGGAGTCGGTCATTCTTTGAGCGAATGGGGGCTTATCTTATGTCTTGGATAAAGATGGTGAGTTCGCCTGATTCCTTGCGAGTACTTCCAGTCAAAGAGACGCTGCCACTCGATTTCTTGAGTTGGTCATAGTAGGCGCCTTTGAAGAAGACGGCTTTCAAGGTGGCGCCGGAGGCGTCTTTGAAAGTGAGTGTACATTTGCTAGGGCAGGAATCCAATGCGCCCATGTTGAAGCTTAAGGGACCGATTGTCTGGATGCCAGGACGGTTTGAACTCAAAGCGCGAGCGATGGGTCCATCCTTCTCCACCTTCGTGGGAGCTGGGCTTGGCATCGGCGCCTGGACCGGAGCAGCCTTCTGTACGACACGCTGAGGCGCAGATTTGGCTGGAGAAGGTGTCGGTACCGGCAGCGGTGCGGCTATGGTCGGGGGAGCCTTCTTAGTTGGTT
>JACMPP010000123.1 GCA_014377445.1 Oligoflexus sp. | reverse complement strand
TTCAACAAATCCGAAACCTTTGCTACGGCCTGTTTCGCGATCAACGATGATTTTCGCTGATTCAACAACGCCGCACTGAGAGAATGTGTCGATCAACACTTGCTCAGTTGCAGAATAAGGGAGGTTACCAACATACAATTTCTTACCCATAACGATCTCCGAAAGGGGATGAGGCCTCGTGCGAAGATCGGGGCTGACCTGCCCAGAGACTTGAAGAGGCTACTAACTCATGAGCCGGGAGACTAACATGGGTTAGCCTTCAAGAAAACCAAAATCTTCAGTTCTTCCCGCAAAAAAATAATGGTTCAGAATCCGGGCTGGGAGCTACTGGTCAAGCGTTACAAGCTTCTTGAAATTCTACGAAAGTTGAAGCAGAGGAGTGACCGAAATGCACGAAAAAATCGCATTTAATTTCTGATTTTGAATAAAACGCTATATTCTTAGTGCGTTGGCAACACAGCGAATTTTATTACTTGCGCATCACACTTGCGGTATGGGTGCAAATCGGGCGATAACCGAATCATAGAAAATCTGAGGCCAATGTGGAACTCTCGATATTAAACATAAGGCGAGAGGCTATCTTTATGGGCAAATTGATAGATCTCAAGGACTCTTTTTTGAGATCGAGCGAAGAATTATTTGAAGAGAACGGCGACGAATTTTTCGTATGGGACGGTGATGCCCTGAAGCAACTTGCTGCCGGAATCCCTCAAGTCGATGACGCTCCAGTTGTCTCCATTCACAATAAACGCGATTCCAGTCAAAGATAAATCCAGTCAAATGGCCCGATTCACCCTCTGTTCCTTAGATCTTTTCGGCGTAACTCTGAATCTGTTGGTCAAGAAGACGTTCCAATTCGATCGCCCCCCCTCCGCAAATTGTCTTAAAATCCTGATATTCACGCAAACTTTTGAGCTCGTACTGACGGCGCCTTTGGGCCAGGAGTAATCGATTCTTTGGCGTATGCTCTGACGGGACAAACTCAATCGCCTCACAGTCGTATCCCAACCCTCTCATAAGCAGCACGCGAATGGTGTCCGTGAAGTCAGCAGCTATCGCGCGGCGAAGTTGAGGGCTCGCAAATACGGCTCGCATCGCGCCGCCTGAATTGGGCAGCTCTTTCCACTGAGCGGCAAGTTCCGCCTGGCAACATGGGGCGATCGCTAGGACATCGACCTTGAGATCCATCGCGTGGTAGATCGCTTTACAGCTCAGGCTGTCGCAGGCGTGAAGTGTGACAAAGAAATGGGGACGCAGTCGTTTAAGTTGCTCTTCCTTGCTTTCTTCCTTCGCCGAAACGGACCAGTGTTCGGGGAATAGGCTCTGGAACAGTGAGGGCCAATCGAAGCTTTCGAGGCCCTGACAGGCAAAGCGCATGATGGAGCCCAGGCCCAGATGCCTGGCACGGGCTTCGGATTGTGCGACGACTTTGGGGTTGGAATCCGTGGCGATGATCATCACCGGATGAGGCTCAATGGCCGTGAAATACCAGGCGAGAAGAAGGCTGACATAAGAGTTGCCCGCGGCGCCTTCAGCGATCCGGAGAAGCGCGTGTTCCTTGGCCAATTGATGAAGAGTTGGCCGCAAAAGGCCGAGCATATGATTGACTTGCAGAAGTTTTTTGGTCTGGCTGCGGGTGAGGCTGCCTTCGGGATTCATCAGGTCCATCGTCACCAGGACATCGGGAGCTTCCCAGGGCAGGAGCAATAATTTCTTGGATCCCACGAGCTGTTTCTTACGCTCTGCGGTCCAGTACTTGGTCACTGCTGCTTGATCGATCGATTTAAACATGTTGCCCCTCCCGTGGCGGAGTCATACAGGGCCCCGCGATCAAAAGCAAGAAGTCCCGAATTTTCTCGGACAAAATGCTTATTTCCACCCTCTAGCACATTCATTTCCTCACTGCTAAAATTGACTTGCACAACCGGAAAGAGGAAACAAGATGCCGCTTTCAGCCAGTTCTGGGCGTAGCTGCTCCACTTGCAATTATTGCTGTATCTATCTCGAGATAGAATCCAAACCCGGTTACTCCACTCGTTTTGATAACGGCGAAGACATCGCCAAGCCTGCGAATCAAGCCTGCGCGTTTCTCGGCGAGCAGGGTTGCACGATCTACGGCGTGAGGCCTTTGGTGTGTCGGCAGTTTCGCTGTGATTGGTTGAACGGTGTCAAGGGCTTTGGCCCCGAGGATTCGCCGATTCAGTCCGGGGTCCTCGGCGTTCGGGGTAGCAACTGGATTATTTCCGTGGGCGCTTCGATCCCTTTGATGGAGCCTGATCCCGATGTTGATCCGGAGCCGAAGAGCGCTTGATCGCAGGTTTCGCGCTTTTGCCCGGAGCTTTCGGCGCCTGGGGCTGGAGAGGCGCAGATGGCCTCGAATTCTTTATTTTTAAGAGTCTGACGACGTTTTCGATATGCTCCGTCTGGGGAAACATATCGAAAGGCACCACGGATTCGATCACGAACTCTCCGGATCGAACGATCTCCCGCAAATCGCGCTTCAAGGTCACCAAATCGCAGGAAACATAGGTCACGCGCTTAAGCTGATCGAAAGCAGGCGCTTTCAAGGCTTCGATGACGTGACGCGAGAGTCCTGTGCGGGGAGGGTTGATGATGATATCCGTCACATTTTTCGCTTCCGCTTTTTTCAGGATCGATTTCAGAAAGTCTTCAACCGATGAGGCGCTCGTCTGCACATTGGCGAACTTTTCGCGTATCAGCAGCTCGTTCGCCGATTCGATGGAATGGGGATTGGCTTCGACCACGAATACTTTCTTGAACCTCGGAGCCGCTTTAAAACTATAGGTCCCGAATCCACCATAAAGATCGAGCAGCAGATCGCCGTGATGCGGGGCCGCAATCGTATCGATGAAAGATGGTACGAGGCTGAAATTTGCCTGAAAAAAGGCTCCGGGATCGATTTGAAAATCGTGATGTCCGATACGGAGACGGAAGGTCTTGGGACCGGCGAGATGGTTGACATTTCGCGCGACAACCAGATCTTCGTCGGCGGCTTTGAGCTCGCTTTCGTAAAAGCTCACATGGGCAAAACTGAGTCCGCTCACCCAGGCTTTAAGAGCTTCACGATCCACTCCGCTGTGGGCAACGATCACTCCAAATTCACGAGTCTCAGGGCAATAGCGCACGACGATAAATTTCAGCCGGTCGGCCTGAAAGCCCTTTTTATTGTGCTGATAGAGCTTCGCGGGCAGCTTCTTGCCGAAGCCGAACATCTTTTCCACCAGACGATTGATCTCTGGGTGGTGGACCGTGCATTGAGGGATATCGACAACCTTCTTGCTGCCTCTTGCGTAGAGACCGATCGAACGTCGTCCCAACTCGTCTTCGTGAAGACAAAGTTTACCCGAACTGCGGTAGCCGTGTTCCGAGGGGCTCGGGACGGTATCGAGTATCGATTCGGGCTTGGAGGTTTTGGGTAATAGGGGACCGAGTTCGCTGCGAACGCGACGGGTCTTGTCGTGGAGTTGTTTAACGTATGGAAATTGCTGAAGAGTGCAACCCGAGCATTTTCCGAAATAAGCGCATTTTGCCTTCATGTGGCAACATATAACGCGCCAAATCCGAAAGGTCGAGAGATTTTTATTTCCCGCGTCATCGCGGCTTTCTCGATGGATCACCGGGATAAGGGGGGTCAACCAGAGCTTTCAAACTGTCAGCGAAGAATCTGGGCCACTTCCGAGCGTCCGTTGCTATGAGCGCGCAGGGCTTGTTTCACAGCGCGGACGGTCGTCGGATTGTGGAATTGGACTTCTATGGACATGGTGGCGTCTTCATCGGCGAAGGTGTTGCGATAGATCGAAACATTGCCCAGGGGCCGGAAAGCGGATTTGAGGAAGATCTTCAGTCCGTCCGCACCGCGGGGAACATCACCGCTCAATTCGAGACGATATTTTTTGTTTACCACCAGGGGATCAACGTCACGCACCAAGGTCTGCGGATCGTCCGAACTTACGCTGGCGAAGTTTCGCATTGCCATGCGCGCGGGAAGGCTTACGCTCGTTGTGTAAAGAGTCTCCAGTTTGCTGTCATCGGCGGTAAATTTGGGACGATTTTGCATCCAGGCCACTTGAGGTGCGTCTTGGCCAAGCCAGGTTCCCCCGACGATGTCGCCCGCCTCATCGAGCTCGATCGTATATCGATAAGTCGAGGATCGAAGGGATGGAGCCTTGTTCTTACTGCTGCTCGATGGACTTGGGACGATATAGCTGACGAGAGTTTTGATTTGAAGGTTTTGATGATGGTTGTCATCTTCCACTGCTGTGCCCAGGCTTTCGCTCTTGAAACTGACCACGGGAAAATGAGTGAACTCCTGATCCAGAACGGGATCGAGAATAAAGGACTCCTGTCTCAATCCAAGCAGATTCGTGAGAGCCAGGTGAAAGGCACCGGCGTTTATACTGAAGCAATCTTCGAACTTCAATTCCTTCCAGCTGTCAGGAGCGATGGTACGTGCCTCCAGCACGCGGCGAAAACTATCACTATCAAGGCGGCAGACGCCACCGAGGGACCGAGTCTCGACACCTTCATCCGCAAGGGAATGCTGGCTGACGAATCGTGTAAGCAGAGCTTTGATATCGCTCGATCCAAAGGGGATGCTACGGCCGCTCTCAGAGGAGAGACGAATGGGCCCTGGTTCGGCAAAAATTATGGATGCCGCCGCCCAATCCTGAGCGAGGCTGCGTCTTGGGTCGACAGCTTTCCCGTCTTTAGCGCTCGTTCTCAAGCGTTCGGCGCCTGTGAGTTCCCACTGCTGATGATCGAGGAGAAGATCGTACTTCTCGATCGGGGATAAAAGATTGAGGTCTTTCAATTGTGCGGGAGGATCAAGACGGTATTGGGTTGCGTTATTTTTGGCTGCGAATCGAAAGGCCAGGCCGTTGCTTGTATCGGGATAGATCGCGTCGGACCAGGGGGCAGGCGTGAGACTTGCCTGCAGAGGGAGCTGATCAAAAGCCCGGATATATTCGTTCTTGTCGCTGACCTCCTGCGCCGCCTTCCATTTGGAATCAAGGAGATTGAACCAGATCTCTTTGAGCTCGCTCGCGCTGGAACGTGTCTTGCACGATGCCAGACTCATCAGGCCGCTGAGGAATATTAGATTCAAGGTTGTAGCGCGTGTAAGCATCAAAAAAGGCTCCTATCGGTCGCGGGCAAAGGCCATTCCTAAATTGTGCCAAATTTGAAGGAAAAACGCCAATGAGGCGCCATATTAACATATCAAAAAGGCTGATCTTTTTGCTTGGATCCATACAAATATATGGTACAATGGTTCTAACGCCCCTTCCGGCTTACCCCACTTCATAATGCTTTGTTTATATTAAGCATTTCCTCCCTTAGAGCCTCTTCCCGAGCGGCTATCCTGCCCAATATCCACCCTTTGCTGCGGGAGCAAAGGGTCCTCCAGCCTCTCCAACTCTCCAAGAATGCCAGCCTTCAATTTCTGGACTTTGACAATGGTCACCGCTAAAGCTAAGTTTTGGCCATCGAATCGCAGGCCAATGAAGAAAAGAAGGATAGCGTATGAAATTCAAGGACAGCTCCAAAGGAATCGTTGAATATCACGCGCACGTTTATTTTCAGGACAGCACGCGGACTTCGGCGGAAGCCCTCCATGAAAAAATCGGTGAAGTCTTCGGCGACAGAATCCATCGCAATTCAATCGCGAATGGCCCCCGTGGGCCGCACGTTCAAAATATGTTTGGTCTCGACATTCCCAAAGCGCAGTTCGAAGAGCTGCTGGGCTTTTTGCTCCTCAATCATGGGCGGCACTCCATTCTCTTTCATCCGGTAACGGACAACGAACTTCTGGATCACACCCATCATGCGCTCTGGCTCGGGCAGCCTCAAGCCCTCGAGCTGAGCTGTTTCGCCTGAAAAAAAAGGGCAGCGACCTCTCGGTTACTGCTCCTTATTTGCACGGCATAAATTCTTCAGAGAAAACAAAATTCTTTTTTCTCCTATCCTCGGAGCTAGTTTGTCACTAGCAGCCCCAGGACGTCATTCAAACTCGGTCGATTATCCAAGAAGCTAAATATTTTTCTTGAGAGGCTTGCCCAAACTCTCGAGAAAGGTCCAGGATGATTCTTTAAAATCAACTGTGAGACTCTTTGATTGTCCTCCTGTCGACGGAATCTTCACCAGATGTTTGGCGCCACCGTCCCATGCAAAGGACGGGCGGAGCTGTAAATAGAGGTCAGCCGTTGCACTGTAGGTAACTGTGAAAACAGCAGAAGCGGAGAGATCCACTTCCGCATCAAAGACGTTCTTGAGCCACAACGGAAGCACATGCTATTCGTTGCCGATGAACTTCACGCGCGCTACGTTGTGAGTCCCCTCTTTGACAACGATCGATCCCGACGACGGAACCATCTGGCCTGCCGTTGTCGCGATCCATTGATAGATGCGGCCGACTGAGAGTTTATTCGCGCCATCTTCAATCGGAGGCAAGGGCAAGCAACAGTCAATAAAATATCTTGACGAACCTGTCTTTTGCGCTTACCCATGCCTAGTAAAGTGCTGTTAATAATACATATTATGGACTATTTATGTATATTTCAGTGGGCGCTGCTGCAGAAATTCTTGGAGTGTCAATCTCCACACTGAGAAGATGGGAAAAAGAAAAAGTCCTTCTTCCCTCCTATCGAACGATCGGTGGTCACCGACGTTATGACCCAGTCAAACT
>JACMPP010000122.1 GCA_014377445.1 Oligoflexus sp. | reverse complement strand
TCATCGTGATTCGAGAAAAGCAATCTTTGGCTGAACTGCGTCGTTCGGCCGGTTGAAAATGGGCTAGGGGACTAGCTGCTCAGCCCCCGCACTATCAGAATGTCTATATAGACAGATTTTGACAGTTAATTTAGAGCGGTGATCTCCTTCATGTGAAAGGAGTCGAGACGGGCGATCGTCCTACGATCATAGTCAATTCGTTGACCTTGCTCGAGGTTGTGCAAAACTAAATGACAATTTTCTCACAAACCGGGCCTATAAGGCCCTTTTTTTGTCTTATTTTTACATTCCGTAGCGTCTAATGGGCCCGTTGGAATCAGTCTGCGATGGAACAATCCAGCGTTCTATCCTAGCAACATCTAAGCTTTTTCGGGCGATTTTTATCAAAAATAGGAAACGGAATTGAATTGCAGCTAAGAGGAGACAGCTTGAAAAGGGTCGAAATGAGCGATGAAGACCCTAAGGAACTGCGCTTAGCTGCCGATAGACTCTCGTTGAAGAAAACGGGGAGTACTCACATGAAACATTCGATCCATAACGTGCTGGCGGCTCTAACCCTTGGTACATCTCTCTTGTTGACAGCTTGCGGCGATGCCGAGAGCACAGCGGGCAACTATATCAAAGCTCAGGGTGCAGGCTCAGCGAACGCAGAGCCAACAACGCCAACCATGACACCGCCCGCTACCACAGCTGAGACGACGCCAGCGGCAAGCGGCGATGCGACCAAGGGTGCGACTTTGTTGAAAGATTGTGCTGCCTGTCACAACCCGACCGGTCTCGCTAAAACAGTGACCTTGAACGCGGCAGCGGTAGCTCGCCTCGATACAGCTTATAAAACAAGCCAAGTCGCTTTTCACGCCAGTTTTAAGGCGACTCATTTCGAAGGCGCGGGCCGTCTCGATCTCGAAGCCGCTTTGAAAGCCGTCACTCTCAAGTAATTTTGCTTTCCTCTCCTCTTTTCGGTACTATGCCCAGCATGGTCCGTTTAAAGGAGAGGAATCATGAATCCTAAAAATAATCCCAAGAATCTTGAGCTTAATAGTAAATGGACTTCAGTCGAGTCGCGGCTCGGCTGGAGACATTTTCGTATCGTCATGCGGCGTTATCGGGAGATCGATCGTGGTGCGGATAAAATTCTCGAGTTGGAATTGATGGCGGCCTGTGATCGCAACGCACGTGTCTGGATCAGTGCGAGCGAACTCAAATCAACTGAGAATTTTCGCGAAGGCTGGCTCAAAGATCTGGCGACTGCTATTCAAGTGACGACTCGCGACTTGGCAGGTGGGAGCTCGGAGCATTCGCACTCTCCAAGTGCCTGATAAGCCTAAGACAGTCTGCTAAAACCCGGTTTGCAAAGCTGTCCCCTTGATCCTCATCTCTTTCCATTTCGGAAACGTGCCAATCGAGATCGATGACGTGAGTCGTCTCGTGAAAGCTTTCGTTTAAAATTTGAAACGAAGCTTTGACCGTTTGTATGCCCGCCTTCACCTGCTGCACGACGGCCAAATCCTGATCCTTTAAATCGATCGCGACCCTGAGAAATATGAAAACAAATTTTTGATCACGGGATACATGTTCGTCGGCAAAGGCCTCTTGAAACTGATCCATCACGAAACAATGAATTCTCTTCCATTGTGTCTGGTCCTGAAGCGTCGCTTCCAAACGATGGGTGTAGGTCGTGGCCCACGATTCCAATGCCTTGAAACGTCGTTTGATATCAGTGCTGGATAGAGCGTCGGTCATGGGCTGTCTCCTTAAACCGCGAGGCCTAGTTATTTCTTGCCGCGAATATTATTCGTCACTTCGAGATCAGTCAGAACCTTGCGCAGCGACAGATCCCCTGCCAAGCCTCGTGCCGACCAACGAAGAGCATTGACTAGAAGTTTGACTTTATCAGGATCCGTCATGGCCTGCGTATTGCGGTCACTGTTCAATCGAAGCATGAAGTTTTCTTTCAAGGCTTCGAAATGCGGGAGCATCGTTTCCAGGGCCTCAAGTTTAGCTTTGGAAAAAGCATCCATGCCGCCGACCTTTAGGCCGCGAAAATCGTTGAATGAGGCCTTGGTTCCCAAGTCGTTCAGCTTCTTGATATCCGCACGAATCGGCGCAGGACTTCCGTCCTGACTCATTACGGCTTTTTCGACAGGAATTTCAACCTTGACCTTGTTGAATTTCGGCAGAGCTTCAACGCCCTGGTGCGCATCCATCATCTGGTTGGCAACACGATCGGCCTCTGAGTTGAACTCACGGCGGACCCAGTCTATTTGCCAGCTCGGAAGAGACCTTACGGCCGTCAAGACATGCTGCTTGAGTTCGGCCATCATGGGGTTCTTCGCCTGCCACTCGCCTGTGACTTGATTGACCACAAGTTTACTGTCGCCTAAAAAAAGCACTTTCTTGAGTTTTAATTCTTTCGCCAGCTCGATGGCCATCAGGAGGCCCCGATATTCCGCTTCGTTATTGGTTGCGTGTTCGAGAAAGCAGGCTTTCTCATGTCCGCCTTCAAAATCTGCGTAAGCCGCGCCGGAGGCCGGTCCTGGGTTGCCACGCGAGCCGCCGTCAAAGTAAATCTTTACTGCCGCTTCACTCAAAGCGCTCTCTCCTCTCATCCCATGCTTGTCTGGATGACTGACATTAGTATCTTGTTTTTGTCGCCCATGTCGCAAATGAAGGGCTCTATAGTTGTCGCACGTTCTCATCAAGCATTCGACCGATCGTTTTGAAAACAGAAATTTCCGGGCATCCTCCAGCGTGGGTTGTGCCGGATCAGGCCCGCCTGAGGCAGATCCTGTCGAATCTCCTGCAGAGCGCAATAAAATTCGCGAGCGGAGGAATTGTGACTCTCACGATGCACTATGTGCTGGTCGAGGGATCAGGCAAGCTCCTTTTTGAAGTCGAGGGTCAAGGGCCCGGCATCAGCACTGAGAGGCGCGAGAATCTTTTTCTTCCATTTGAATCCTTGCCCTTCAATTGCGATCATCCTCTCGATGGGACCGGTTTGGGCCTCGTTCTTTCCCAGCGTTTGGCCGAGGATTTGGGTGGTGATCTCGAATTAGTAGGCAGCACGGTCGGGAAAGGAGGTTGTTTTGGCTTTGACGTCAGTCTCCATACGGAGGCGAACGGGCATTAAATCCGATCCTGGCCTTCACGGCGCACGCTCTGCCCGAGGAACGTAGGCGATCTTTTGAAGCCGGATGTAACGCCCACTTGACTAAGCCTATCGACAAAAATGTTCTTCTGGCCGCGATTGGGGATTGGGCGATCGAACATGGCGACGATTCGGTACAAAAAGAACGCTGAAAAGAATAAAGAATTAGGCAGTCAGCTCTCGTTTGCAGGAAAAGCTTTTGCTAAGATCGAGGCGCTTTCTTGTCCGAAGAATCCTCAAACGATCAATCTTATTGCGGAAACATCTTGAACAAGTTGACGCAAGTCTTTTGAACTGGATTTTTGGAACAGTTGTACACTAAATTGGGGTCCTGAACTAGGGCCACGCTACTTATTAAGCCTCCGATCAGCGGACGATCGGTTCAATTTATTACGAAGGTGATCGCTTTGAAACGAAAACAACTCGGGGCCGATGCCAAGATCGGGATCATCAATCGCGGTGAAGCGGCAGTGCGTTTTATTCGCGGAGCCAAAGAGTTCAACACCCTTTATAATAGCAAGTTCACGACCGTGGCCTTCTACACAGATGTGGAAGCCGATGGTCTTTTTGTGAAGGAAGCGGATAGCGCTTACGCGCTTTCATCCTTTCCCGGTTATGCTGACATCGTCGGCAGTCCTTACCTCAACATCGATTTCCTCATCAGAAACCTCCTCGAAACGGGTTGTACCGGTGTCTCGGTCGGTTGGGGCTTCGTTGCGGAAAATGCTGATTTTGCAGTTGCGCTCGAGAAGAACGGATTGGTTCTTCTTGGGCCAACCTCGCTCGCGATGGACAGTTTGGGTGACAAGATTAAGGCGAAAGAAATCGCCGATAAATCCAAGGTTCCTACCTGTCCCTGGAGCGGCTGTTTCCTCGAAAATCTCGAGCATGCTCAGAAAGTGGCGCTCGAAATCGGTTATCCGGTCATATTGAAATCAGCCAACGGCGGTGGTGGCCGTGGTATTCGCAAAGTCCACACGCCGGATCAAATGGAAGCCCAATTTCGCTCCGTTTCCGACGAGATTTTCCGTTTCTTCGGCAACCGCGTAATTTTTATGGAAGCCCTCGTCGTTCGCGGTCGACACTTGGAAGTGCAGTGTCTCGCCGACTATCACGGCAACGTCCATACCTTTGGTGTTCGCGATTGTTCGGTCCAACGGAACAACCAAAAAATTATTGAAGAAACCCCTCCCGCGCATCTCTCTCCCGAAAAGATGAAAGAAGTGGAGGCTTCCGCCGCCCGCTTGTTGAGCGCCGCTGGCTATCACAGCGCCGGGACCGTCGAATATCTCTACGATGTGGATCGCAAAGAAGCCTTCTTCATGGAGGTTAACACACGCCTTCAGGTCGAGCACCCCATCACGGAAGAACTCTTTCAGGTCGATTTCATCCATCTGCAACTGAAAGTCGCGATGGGCGAAGTCCTGGCTAATATCCCGAAAATTCCTCGCGGTCACGTGATCGAAGTGCGCTTGAACGCCGAAGATCCCGATCAAAAGTTCGCGCCGACGCCTGGCGTTATCAAGCGGTATTTGCCACCTCTACTGCCTGGTATTCGAATCGATTCAGGCTTCGAGTGGAACAGCCGGATCCCCGGCGACTTCGACTCCATGATCGCCAAGATCATCGCGATCGGCGCCACGCGCGAAGCAGCTATGGCCAAGCTTAAAAGAGCATTGGGCGAACTCCAGATCGAAATCGAAAATGGCACGACCAACCAGGGCTTTTTGCTCGAACTTCTCTCGGCGAAAAGTATCATAGAAGGGGGTGTCCTCACCGACTTCGTCGAGGGTTTTTTGGAAAGCCCCGAGCGCAAGCGGGTGAAGAGCAATTGGGATGTAGCCGTCCTCGCTTCCGCCATCTATCAGTATCAACAAAAATATAAAAACGAGTTTGAGAACTTTACTGAAAAGGTTCGTCGCTTCAGTTCGCCCCGTCAGATGCCGGAACTCGATATGAGTATGAAGCTCAGCCTTCACGGCAACAGCTATCAGCTTGAAGTCCACGCTGTCGGTGGTTCGATCTATCATGTGCGTGTGAACAGCCAGCTTATCGTGGTCGAGTATGTAAACTGGGGCAACGAGGTCATCGTTCAGACCGGTGACCGCAAATATCAGATGCAAATCGTACAGCGCGCAAACGCCCTGCAGTGCGAACTCGAGGGTATTCCCTACATGCTGCCCTTCGATACGGGCGGGATGATTACCGCTCCATCGCCAAGCGTGGTCTTGACTGTCGATAGCCGCGAAGGCCAACAGGTGAAGAAAGGCGAACTCCTTCTCACGCTCGAAGCGATGAAGATGGAGATGGCCGTCACTGCTCCTGAGGACGGCACGGTCATGCGGGTCAACGTCAAAGCTGGTGAGCAAGTCTCCGCCGGACAGGCGCTTGTTGACTTCGAAACCGTCAGCCAGACTCAAGGCAAGGAAGAAGGCGATAAGAGCCAAGCCGATGCGATAGACTTTAGCAGTCTCGCAGCCCATCAAAAATCGCAGACAGCGCTCGCTATCAGCCAGCAATGGGCCGTCCTTGAGCGCGATTATTATGCGGCGTTTACCGGCTTCGACTTCCACAAGCCGGCCGCCAATCTCCTGGTCGCCATCGAGAAGTTTGTCGCCCAGCATCCCGGCTACAAGAAGCCTGCAGCCACTCTCATCGTCAAGGCTTCGACCGCCTATATAACGATTCAAAAACTCTTTCAGAGCAAAGAAGGCGCGACGGAAAACACGCAGTCGACGGATGCTCATGAATACCTGATGCATTATCTCCTTCGTCGAGACGACCGGGAGAAGGGGTTGCCTCCGGTCTTTCTGGAACGCCTTAAGGAAGCGATCAAGCTCTACCCGTGGGCCGATGAGAAGAACTATGATCTGACCACCAAGGCCTTGTTCCATCTCTATAAGGCGAGTGCAAACACCAAAGCTGCGGCTGACCTTCTGCGGCTCAGCCTGCTCTCACTTCAAACTCTCTATCCAGCGGCTCAGGACTTTACCGAGCCAGCCGATTTCTCCTATCTTCTCGACCAAGTGATACAGGTCGCCTCATTGATTCCAAGCCTGGTCGATGCCGCGGTCTTTGCGCGCTACGAACTCGTCGACCGCCTTCTGCAGGAAGACCTGCAAAAGGAGCGTCAGGAGCAATTGTCTCAAGTCCTTTCCCCGGTTATTTCTGCTGGCGGAACCGACAGCAAGATGATGCAGGAAGTCATCGATTCGGGTCACCAGATCGTGTCTTACCTCGTGTCGATGTACGACCGGACTTCGCCCCAGGCGAAAAGTATCCTTGAGATCATGGCGAAACGCTTCAATCGCGATCGCAAGGTAAAGAGCAGCGAACTGATTGAAGACAAGGGCAACCTTCTCTATCAGGTGCGTTCCAAACAGGGCAGCCAAGCCATCCGCAGCGTCGTGACCATCCTCACGGAAGCTGAATACTTTGAATCGCTCAATTGGCTCCAAAGTGTTCTTAAAAAGGTCGAGGGTGAATTCCTTGAGTGCCTGATCTACGTGAAACGCGGATCTCGAACGGATGCGGTTTACGTTGAGCATCTGGCGAAACATCCTCTGCCCGTCGATCTTTGTGCCTTGGGTCTGGTCAACGCGGACTCCTATGTGTATCACTCCTTTCACTATGCCGGAAGCAAATGGGAAGAAGACAAGCGTCGCCTGGGCTTCAGTACACTCCGTTACCGCGAACTCCATATCGAGCGTCTGGAGAACTTCAATCTCGAACTTCTCTACAACAGCCGTTACGTCCACGTGATGAAGCTGGAAGCGAAGGTCAACGCCAAGGATCAGCGACTTTTCGCCTTTATCGAAGTGCCGGAGCCGAAGT
Organism: Oligoflexus sp.; assembly: GCA_014377445.1. Classification (GTDB taxonomy): domain Bacteria; phylum Bdellovibrionota_B; class Oligoflexia; order Oligoflexales; family Oligoflexaceae; genus Oligoflexus. The sequence goes on along the minus strand of JACMPP010000122.1, from coordinate 64,571 downwards.
TTGAGTTCAACGAAAATGGTGCGATCGAAGCGATCAGCCAGTTTGAATTCAGCATTCAGGAAGCTGCGAAAGTCCTGCGCGAGCAACAGGCTCGCCACAAACGCAGCTACTTCTGGAACCGTATCGTGGCGCATCTTGGTCACGCGCACCCCTTGCGCATCGAGCAGGTCGGGCAGTATCCGGAACGTCTCATTCCATTGGCCCAGGGTCTTGGACTTGAGAAGCTCGTTCTCTATACCCGCGTTCTGACCAAATCGAACAAGGCCGTCGATACCGAAGTTCTCGTCGAAGACTTGAGCACGCACTACACCGTGCGTGGCCGTCAACCATCAGCCGAGCTTCTCGCACCACTCGATCCTTATACAAGCAAGGTCGTGAACTCACTGCGCCTCGGCAGTCCCTATCCTTACGAAGTCATCGCTATGCTGACGAAGTCGGAGAACAAACGCTTTCCTAAAGGTCGCTTTGTTGAATACGACGTCGAGGTTAATGCCGCCGGTGAGCAGAAAACGATAGCCGTGGAAGGCCGCGCCCCGGGTCTCAACTCTTCCAACGTCGTCTTCGGCCGCATCACGAACGAAACGGATGACGGTCAGATTTACGAGCGCGTTCTGGTCCTCGGCGATCCCACGCGCGATCTGGGCTCTCTGGCCGAAGGCGAATGCCGTCGCGTCATGGCTGCTCTGGATATGGCGGAAGCCGAGAAATTGCCGATGGAATGGGTTCCTGTCTCCTCAGGAGCCGCCATCGACATGCACACCGGTACTGAGAACCTGGATTGGACAGCACGCGTCCTCCGTCGCCTGATCGAGTACACGCAGGCGGGTGGCGAAGTGAATATCATCGTCGCAGGTATCAACGTCGGTGCTCAGGCCTATTGGAACGCCGAAGCCACCATGCTCATGCATTGCAAAGGCACTTTGATCATGACCGATAGCGGTGCGATGGTCCTGACCGGTAAACGCGCTCTCGATTTCTCGGGCAGCGTTTCCGCGGAAGACAACATCGGCATCGGTGGTGTAGAGCGCATCATGGCCCCGAACGGCCAGGCTCAGTTCCGTGCCAAGGATATCGTCGAAGCCTATCAGCTTCTCTTTAGGCACTATAAGTTCACCAATATCTCAGCTCGTCGCCCCTACGGCACGAAGCTCGCGACACTCGACCCCTTCGATCGTGATGTCTCGGTTTATCCCTACACGGATAAGCTTAACCAGGGCTTTACAACGATCGGTGACATTCTCGGCACAGGCAATTCCGAGCGTAAAAAACCTTTCGATATGCGACAGGTCATGCAGGCCGTTCGCGACCAGGATGTCGATTGCCTCGAGCGCTGGCAAGCCCAGCGCGATGCGGAAACAGCGATCGTCTGGGAAACTTCGGTCTGTGGATTCCCCGTGGCCCTGATCGGAATCGAAAGCCGAACCGTCAAACGGATCGGTGAGATTCCCAACGATGGTCCGGATACCTGGACCGGCGGAACTCTCTATCCCCAGTCGTCGAAGAAAGTCGCGCGGGCGATGAACGCCTACAGCAACTCGATGCCGGTTGTCGTTCTCGCCAACCTATCGGGCTTTGATGGTTCGCCCGAATCGCTGCGTCGTCTTCAGCTTGAATACGGCGCGGAAATCGGTCGCGCGGCGGTCAACTTCAAAGGTCCTCTGATCTTTATCGTGGTCTCGCGTTATCATGGTGGCGCATACGTGGTCTTCTCGAAGACCTTGAATCCAAGCATGCGGGCCGTCGCTCTCGAAGCGACTTACGCTTCGGTTATCGGTGGCGCTCCAGCGGCGGCCGTGGTCTTCCCGCGTCAGGTCCTTAAGAATACCTTTGCGGATGCCCGACTGATCGAAGCTCAGGCGAAGCACAAAAAGCAGCAACTGACCAAGGCCCAGTATGACGATCTCTATCAGACTGTGCATCTTGAGCATCAGGCTCTCGTCGCCACCGAATTCGAGAAGATTCACACGGTCGAACGCGCTCAAAAAGTGGGTTCTATTGATGCGATCATCGCGGCCGGACAACTCCGCGCCTTCGTGGGAAGCGAACTTGAGTTCGGTGTGAAGAAGTACCTCGCAGGCAACAAAGACAAGAAATAAGCTCAGATTTGCACTGTTTAATCGCCAAGGGCTCTGGAAAATGTTCCAGAGCCCTGTTCTTTTTTAAGTGTAAGTATTTGGGAATGTTGAATTAAAGAGAATTAGTAAAAATCTGTGCTGGGAAACTTAAGAGTCTCTTCAATAAGCCGAAGAAGATTATAGACTTAATATTGGCAGGACCTATGGATGTAAAACCCAGAGTCGTAGTTTGTGAAGACGAACAGACAATCACCCTGAAAGTGACAGGCGTGATCAATGCTGAGTTTGCCTGGCCGGCTATTCCGAATGAGCAGAACAAGAGCGTTCGCATCGATCTGAGTCGGGTCGATTTCATCAATTCAGTGGGCGTGCGCAACTGGATTCATACCTACCCTTTCAAAAGTAAAAAGGTCGATCTCATCGACGTCAGCGTCCATGTGATGGACAGCTTTAACATGACACCGGGCATGCAGTTGGGCGGAAAGGTTCTGAGCTTCTTTCTGCCGGTCTATTGCGAGAATTGCGAAGAGACCTTTGAGCTGATCAAGGTCAGCGACATCAATCTCAACGATCCTGAAGTTAAAATCATTCTGAAGCCCTGCGTCTGCGGCTCTCAGCCGCAACTCGATACCGATGTCGATAGCTATCTGACCTGTCTGGGTCTTTCGGCCTAGGACTATGGCTTCGCGTCCGCATTTCCCGGCGCTTCTTCCGCCTTGGTCGGCGTCGCATCGATAGGCTTCAGAGCCTCTATCATCAGCGCGATCTCCTCATCCTTCAGAAGGCCCTCATAACTCGGCATCGTCGCCTGATAGCCAGCGGAAACCTTGGCTTTGGGTTTAAGCAGGGATTCACGCACATAGGCATCATCGACCGTCACTAGGCTGCCGTCACTTAACGTCACCTTGCTGCCATAGAGTCCCGCGAGGCTCGGAGCCCGATAGCTTGAGTCGTTTTGATGGCAGCTTGTGCAGCCATTATCCTCAATCAGCATCCAACCTCTTTCGGCCGGTGATGCCGCCAGACGTTCCGCTTTTTTCGCCGCATTAAGGAGGTATAGGGAGCCGGATGCGATTACGGCAAGAAAAATGGAGATGACGATCCAGGTTTGTGTTTTCATCGGGTCCTCACGAAAGAGAGTCCAGGTACGGCTGACAAGGCCAGTGTAAACGAAAAAAAAGCCCCGGTCATCCCGAGGCTTTGATTGGAAGAGTCAGAGAAACTTAGTGTTTAACTTCTGAGTCATGGTCTTCTAAAACGATATGAACCTTGTGACGAGCCGCAGTTTTCATGAGTTCGCCACGGAATTTCTTCACATCGAAGGCGATACCGCATTGCTCATCAGCCAGGTGGAAAACGGCTTCTGAGATCGCGTCACCCAAAGGATAGCGTTCGCTCTCAGGAATGCTGACGGATTCAAAGAGGTCGTCCAGAGCGGTTTCGTCACTGACGACACCTTCGTAAGAGTTCTCAGTGCGAGTCAGGGAATCGAGGAGGATCGTATCGCCGCTCAGAGCTTTCATGGTCACAAAGCTTGGCAGTCCGCTTTTTGAGTCACGGGCAATCTTGAATTTATAAGCACAGGCAATTTCTGGGACGTCTTCGATCGTGGGGAGCGAGATGCGAAGGGCGAGGAGGGCTCCGCGTGCGTGGTTCAGCGGGAGCCATTCTTCATCGAGGTCATCCGTGATAATGTAGTCGGTCAAAAAGCCAACGACAGCTTCAGCGGCAAAAGACAGGGATTCGCCCAAGGAGTGCAAACGCCCGTCATCATCAACAAAGACGTCCACGAATTCTTCGTCGTCTTCATATTCTTCTTCTTCATCATCAAAATCGTCGTTTTCATCAAGGACTTCCGCTTCGGCCAATTCAGCGGCTAGGAGTTCGTCATCCTGAGCGTCGATAATGATTTCTTCAAGGTGGTATGGTGCTTCGTAAACGCGATCTGTTCGGTCGTCAGAAAAGGCAAATGAGTTTTCAAACATCTGAACAAGTTCGTCAACAGTTACGCCAAGATAAGAGATCATTTTTCGCTCCTTAAAATCCTCAGCTAGCCAAAGGAACGGCGAGCCGAGGCTTTGTTACAGGAGCACTAGCAGACGGTCAAGCCAATAAGATAACTCTTATGGAAATGTCCGCCGCCCGCGGTTTGTTCAGTAGTCGCCATCATCTTCGCGGTAGCGCGAGTTGGTAAAACAAGGACGGCAGATCTTAAAGTTGATCGGCTTGCCCATGCTTCGACCGCATTTCTCGCAGATCGAAGGCCAAGCGATTTTGTCGGATTCTTTCGCGCCTTTGCCTTGGGAAAGGAGTGATTCCGAACGGCGGTCCAGATCCTGACGGAAAGATATGGTGTGAGCACGCTCTTCCTCATCCAGGGTCAAGTGGAGGTAAGCCGTCACGAGACCACGTTCCAGTTCACAGGTCTTCAGATCCAGACGATCGACCTTGTCCAGATGTTCGAATGCATCTTCAGGACGCAAATGAATATTCGTCTTGGCAAAAGAACGAATCAAAGCGCGGAAGAAGAAGTAATGCGAATCCTCGTTCAAACGCAAAGGGAGACGCGAAAGGAAAAATTTATGGGCCAGGCTCGGTGGATAACGGCAGGTGCCTTCCTCCTTGAGCTCGACCAGATATTCCTCCAGACAAAGAGCCGCTTCCGAAAGCGAAGGCGACACGTAGCGACGAATACTATCGTTGTTAGAACGATAGGTAAACGCACCGAGAATATCGACGAGATTATCCGTTTTAAGTTCTTCCGCGAGAACATCGATGTGCAGCATCAAAGGCTCGGCGACGAGACTCGCCAGACTCAGAGGATTCATATCCTTGGACAGGGCACGCTGCAGATAGGCAAGGTCGCCTTGGCCGATGACGGCGGCCACACCTTCCTCGCCGGTGGCGATACCGTTCGTGAGCGCATAGCGTCCCGCACGGCCCGCGATCTGGAGGAACTGGGAATGTGAAAGATCGACGATGCCTTCGCCGTTGTACTTCTGGGTTTCCATGAAGATGATACGACGAATCGGTAAGTTCAGCCCCATCCCGATCGCATCGGTTGCGATCACGATATCGGTTTCGCCGGCACGGAATTTCTCAGTTTCGGCGCGTCTTACTTCAGGCGAGAGCCCGCCGTAGATGACCGAAGCTTTTAAACCGCTTTTATGCAGCAGTTCTTTGGTTCGCAAAACACCGTCACGGCTAAACGTAATCAGAGCATCGCCGCGCATCAGTTCTTTCGAGGAACGGATAGGCTTTGTTTCCATGCGCAGAGGCGAAAGGCGTTCTTTGAAGACGAAGCTAAGATTTTCGCCGGTCAGGGAAGTCAGACGTTTCAAAACATCCGACGAAGCCGCGGAACCGAGGAGAAAGATCTTCTTCGCCCGAATACCGAGGATAGCGGCTGTCCAGCTCGCGCCGCGATCGGGATCGGCCAGCATCTGGACTTCATCGATGACGGCAACGTCAAAGACCTTATCGTAAGGACACTTCTCAACAGTCATCGAATAGTGAGTCGCGTTTTCACGCGAGGCGCCCAGGCTTTCCTCGCCAGTTTCCAGACGGGCCGGGAGTCCGGCCGCCGCGAGACGTTCGAAGTTCTCGAGGGCGAGCAATCGAAGCGGAGCCAGGTAAATGCCGTTTTTTGCGGCCTTCAGGGCCTCCATCGCTTCATGGGTCTTGCCGGAGTTGGTAGGGCCCAGGACGGCGATGTGTTCACGACCGAGGGCGTGAGCGCCTTCGAACACACTCTCGTAAGATGAGAAGCGGCGATCGCGTGAGATATAGAAGCCGCGAAGGGTCGCGGTCATGAGCATTTCCGTATTCTTCGTCAGACGGGAAAGACCGGAGAGTTCACCAGCCAGGGCTTTAAAGGCCTGGGATAGATGATGCTCCTGATTGACCGCATTCTGTTCGAGAGAGCGGAGTTCGGACGCGCGGCGTTGCGCGCTTTCCTTCTCTTTTTCGTCGGCGTCACTCTTATCCGCAGCTTCCTGAGCCTTGCCGGCAAATTCCTTGGCCGCTGCGAATTCTTCCTTGAAGCGTGTGTAGAGCTTTAAGGTGTTGGCGATACGACTCTGCGCCTTGCGAATATGAGGATAGGATTTCCAAAATTCGGCGAGAGAGCTATCGAGAACGTTCTGGCGATCTTTGCGCAATTCGATCGGACGGCCGATCGAGAGGACTTCGTAGAGACCGTTGATTTTGAGAAAAAAGCGTTCGTGCATGCTTTCAAAGGCCTTGCGAACCAATGGCGGCATAAGGGCGATCGATTGATAGAAGGCGCCGTACATGGCGGCGGGTCGATCGTCTTCCGCGAAGATCGGCGGAAGGCGCAGGATCTGCGCTCCCGCTGTTTGACCTTCGGCGAGGGCCTGGGTGTAGGTTTCGATGAAGACATCGTCTTCAAGACGTCTTTTTTCTTCGAGTCGAACCGCCTCCTCACGAGCCTTGCGTGCATTTGCCGCTTTCTTTGCTGCTCGTTCCGCCTGTGTAGGCTTGTTTTTGGAAGGCTTTTCTTTCTTAGCGGACATTCAAATTCCTTAATGCTGGCGACAGGTGAGGCTTTCCTACGAAAGAACTCTTTCTGTGGGCCTTATGGCGAGGGGCTCATGACATTGTACTACGTGTTAGTAATAGGAGTCTGCCCGGGGAGGAGATCAAGCGACACACTGTGTCAGTATGCAGTGGTTGAGGCTTGAAACCTAGGAGGGCATTGGGCCCTGATACCTATGGGTATACCCCAAAATTGAGATTAAAACAACGAAGCGCCTTCTTTGTCCAGCGAGAGAGAGGGAAGTCGTATAAAAATAGCTATTTAGAAGACATACAATAGGGACAATTATGTCGGTGAAGGGAGAAGCGAAAGCGTCCATGTCTCCCTGCTCCCGGAAGGCTTGCTAAGGTTCTGACTTTCATATAGCTTCGCGCTTTCTCTGCGCTCCCCCTTTTTAGCGGATAATCCAAGATGCCCAGGTTGAAAGCAGTTCTCAAACCAGACGATCCTTTTCTTCGCCCTGTAGTCCTGGATGGCAACAGCTTTCCTGGGATTTGGACGGAGATGATGCCAAAGGCCATGTTTGAGCTGCGCTTTCCCGAAGAGCGGCGCGCGACTTGCATGAACTGTCCCAAATCCTGTCACGACGGTTTTCGCGCGGATTATCGCTGCTGCACCTATCACCCGCGGGTCAGCAATTTTCTCCTGGGTCTTGGATCCGAAACAGAGGCCGGTGACCTCGCCATCGACCGACTCATCCAACGCGGTATGCTTCTTCCCGAAGGCATGTATTCGACCCCGGGACAATGGATCGATTTTCTCGACGATCAACAGCAGGATGCTTTCGGTGCGAGCCAGAAGGTCTTGTGCCCGATGCTCGATCAAGCGACCGGTTACTGCGATATTCACGCCTTTCGCAACGCGGTTTGCTCCACCTTCTATTGTTTTTCGGATCATGGACAAACCGGCGAGAACTTCTGGGTGCAGATCCAGACTCTCGGTAGTCAGATCGAACTCGTACTCGCGCAATGGTCTCTCGAACAGGTCGGTTTCGATCTCGATCGCTATTTCAAAGCCTTCGATAAACTCTCCGAGGGTATTCATTCGGTGTCCACTCAGGAAGGCTGGACCGAAGAGGCCCTCAGCGCTCTCTGGGGCGATTGGCGTGGACGCGAGAAGGAACTGATGCGCGCCTGTGCAGCGGTGGTGACCGAGAACCGCGATAAGCTCTGGGCGATCGCCAACTCACAACTCATCCGCGAGTCTGTACCCTTCGATCGCGCGATGGATACCATCGTTCCCGAGCACCTGGAGGAGGAAGTGGAAGGCGAGGAATTGGAGGCAGGGGCTGAGGTCACACTCAAGCCGACCGATACATGGGAACAATGCCTGGAGGCTCATGCGCGCCTCTGGAATTGGCCGAAAGGCACGTTTATCCTGAGCCCGAATGTTTCTCTGGTGCCGAACGCGCGGGTAACGGACGAAGAAAAATTCTGTGCAGACAAAGATATATTTATCGAGTATCGATTTGCCAAAGCGCGTGATTGTGAATGGCGCCTTGGTATCACGCCTGCAGAAGCAGAGCTCGTTTCAGCCTTTCGAGATGATGGCCGATCGTTAAATGCTGCGCTGGGCGATACAGCCGCTCAATCCTTGAAGGACGCGCAGGCCTTTCTTACCGAAATGCTGAATCGCAAAGTGCTTTGGCCGAAAAAGGCAAAATAGATCCTCGATTGGGGAGCTCACGCTCATGCGAAATTCCCCAATGATTTTCACCCGCCCCTGTTTTTTGCCATTTTCGCCTTTCGCTTATCGAAACAATACGCCGCTTTAATATCCTTATAAATCAATGAGATACAAGTTTTTTGCCAATTTGGGGAAGCCTCCTCCGATAGGAATTCTATGCTTAGACGTCGATAAGGAAATTCAAAATGTTTAAAAAGACTTTGATCGTCACCCCTGCTCTCCTAACCATGTGGACGTTTGGTTGCAGTGAAAGCGAAATCTTTAAATCCAACGTCAACACCAAGGTTCTTGAGAAGAAAGCAGAAGATGCCAGAGCCGAACTTCCGCCACCCGACGCGAAAGTTCTTCCACCCGTTAAGGAAGCGCCCCAGGGTGCTGGGCAGGTGGAATTCGAAGCCGCTCCTTCGATGGACTCGGTAGCCGAAGCGGCTCCTGAGACTACGCTCTCGGTCGTACGCAAACTGACAGTTATTCTCCCATCCACGGAGATTCGATCCGGTAAGAAAACCCTTCAGGCCAAGGCCTCAATCACGGGCGCAGGTCCAGTGGCCATCACCTGGAAACTTGTGGGTCCTGGCGGCATCGATATCGGTTCGATCGACAGCAAAGGATTCTATACCAGTCCAGCGGACGAGACGATCAAGGCCAGCATTCAAATCGTGGCGACACTTAACAATGATCCTTCGATCTCCGATAAGCAGCTTTTGAACCTTATCCCGGTTCAACAGCTCTTCGTCGGTTGTAAGGTCGGTAACACGGTGTTCCCTATCAGCGGCGATATCTATGCGCTCCCAGAAGGAAGCAAACAACTCCCGGATTTTAGTGCGATCGCCGCAGCCAAAAAAGAAACGATCTGTCTCGATAAGTATGATATCCCGGTTCAGGGTTGGGCCGCTGGTTTCCCGGCTTCACCCGCAATGAATGAATGGTTTGCGCTGCATTCAAGTGCAAACCTTATCATACCTGCCGATGGAGAGTACTCCTTCAAACTCAGTGCCGATGACGGCGCAAACCTCTATATCGACGGCAAACTGGTGGTCGATAACAACGGTATCCACTCAATGAAAGACGCGTTCGGCAAGGTCAATCTCACGGCCGGTAAACACAAGATCATCATCGACTGGTATCAAGGTCCCCGCATTTACCTCGGCCTTCAACTCTTCTGGCAGACGCCGGGTTCAAGCGAGCATGTGATCATTCCAAACAAGTCTTTCGCGACCTATATCAGCGGACAATAAGCTCAGAAAATCAAAGCAGCCGTCGGGATCTCCCTGACGGCCGTTTTTTTTTGGAAAAATTCAGGATTTACATGCGGGCGGAAATGCCAACAAAAGGATTCATGTCATCAGCGGCTCGGGTGGCTCCGATATTCGCGCCCAGATCGAATTGAATGTTCTTTCCAACCATGTAGGTGAGCCCCAGATTCACCGTCGCAACCCACTCCGCACCTTCTTCGTTACTTGATTCACTGTAGAGCTCTGCATAAGCGCCGAGATCGTCCGTGATAGGGTGAGAGGCTGTGATCGAATTCACAATGTTCGTATGATAGAGTTTGTCATCTTCCGAATCGTTTTTAATATAGTTATAGGCAATCATATAACCCACGGCCCATTCGTTCGGAAGATCGAGGCCGATGGGAAAGATCACACCGCCTTCGTACTCATCATTGCCAAGGTCCTTCTTCGCGGTGGGGATCTTGACAAAGGGTATGAGGCCGATTGAGATCGGGCCGCCGTCGTTCCCCATAAAATTAATTTTATAACGAATCATCGAATCGCCCATGCCGGAGATCGTCTTTGATTCCGTTCCTCCGCCTTCGACCTTTACTGCGACATGGGGATCGAAAATGAGATTAATCTCGGATGAATTGGTCAAGCCGATACGAATGTTGCTGGCGGCTATCACTGTCGAAGTCGTTTTTATCTGGCTGGATCTGACTTTGTCGCGGGCGACGTTGTAGATGTCGGTTTCGAGCTGAACATGTCCGGCATCAATGGTTCCCGCTCCTTCGGTGGCATCGGGTCGATCGGTCGCCATCTCTCGCATTTGGGTATCGGGCGTTGGATTAAAAATTGTATACGCTGATTTATCAGTGGTTTCCGACTTTGCTTGTTGCGAAATGAGAGTCGAAAAGCTCAGAACAGCCCCAAACGACGATAGGACTTTCGACATAAGATTCCTTGAATGAAGGGTGAGTGTGGATGAAAGTCTCTTCATCTGCACACATGATATCGATTCGCTTTGCTTTACATAGGATGATAATTCAACTAGCGTTAGAACGTCAAATCGCAATCACGTCTAGTGAAAACACTCAAACGGGGAGGCCCATGAAAAGCCGCTGGACTATTGGTAAACGACTTACATTCCTGGCAAGTATCAATTTTATTATCCTTCTAACCGTCACATTTTTGTTCAGTCTGACAATTCAAAAACTGAGTAATCAGGTTTTGAATATTCGCCAGATTCAGATTCCCGCGATACGGGCGATGAGCACGACGGACATGATTCATGATGGTCTCCGTGCGACCGTTTTCCGTGCCTTCGACGGTTTCTACGAGAAGAATGCGGCGGAAGTCAAAGAGGCGAAGGAAGAGTGTCAGGAGTTTAGCAAAGAGATGGCTTTGCAATTAAAGAAGATCATGGATCTCGATGTGAGTCCCCAGACCAAAGCGGAAGTGGTCTCAGCCGAGGGGCTTGTGACCCAGTATACCGAAGACGCCAATGCCGTGATTGCTTTGCTTGAGAGCGACAAAGCGGAGGAGGCCCAGGCGGCGAAACTGCGATTTCAAACCTCCTTCAAGGCCCTTGAGGAAATTCTTGGAAAGCTCGGTGACAAGATAGAAAAAGAGACGAGCGAAAGCTTGAGTGCCAAGAGTTCGAGTGCGAAAGACATCGCGATAATTTTAGCGACGGTCACAGGTATAGCCAGCATCCTCCTCTCTCTGCTCATGGGGCGCAGTCTTATCAAAAATCTCCGGGAGATCATCGTCAAGCTTGAGCAGCAAAGAGATTCTCTGGAGAAGCATACCCTGTCGCTCGATGTCTCAGCGGAATCTGTCAGTGCGGCTGTGGAAGCCCAGGCAGCAGCTATTGAGGAGACGACTGCGGCGCTGGATCAAATCAATTCCATGGTCAGACGAACGGCTGAGAACGCGACGACCTTGGCGTCCAGTTCGGAAGAAAGCAGTCGGGCCGTCCAAAGCGGACGATCTGCTGTCGTGCGTGTGATTAAGGGTATGGGCAATATTCGGACGGCGAACGATCAGGTGGCGAGCCAGGTCGAACTCAGTAACAAGGAAATGCAGGGTATCGTGCAGATGATTCACAATATCGTGGATAAGACGAAGGTCATCAACGATATTGTCTTCCAAACCAAACTCCTTTCCTTCAACGCCTCGGTCGAGGCGGCCAGGGCTGGGGAGCATGGCAACGGCTTTTCGGTGGTAGCAGAAGAGGTTGGGAATCTTGCCCAGATGAGTGGAAGCGCGGCCTTGGATATTGCCCGACTTCTGGAAGAAAGCGTGACGATGGTCACGCAGATTGTAAGCTCAAGCCGCCAGGGGATTTCATCATTGATGAACGAGAGCCTCGTCAAGCTTAGCGATGGTCAGAGTGTCGCTGATGAGTGCGATCGGGACTTTGAACTCATCGCCACCCAGGTTGAGGAAGTGCGGTCGAGAAGCGGCGATATCTCAAGCGGCATCGGCGATCAAACGCGCGGCCTGCAGGAAATTGGGCGGGCGATAGAGGTCTTCAATCGCAGTGTTCAGGAAAACGCCAGAGCGGCGAAAGACACCTTTGAAATTGCGATTGGGGTGAGGGAGCAGTTCAATGCTCTCGATCTGGCGATGAAGGAGCTATCGACCCTGATTCGCTCCGATTCAGAAATCAAGTCTTTGCAAACGGCATAAAAAAAGGAGTTCAGCGATGCTGCACTCCCTTTTTTGCGTCCTCTCCGATGAGGTCAGGATGGTTCGCGCGACAGCGCTTCGTGAATCTTCAGGGCCAAAGACTGGTTGAGGCCATGCGAAGTCATGTTCCCTACCACGCGGCCCCGGAGTCCGTACCCAAGGAGATAGAGATCGCCCAAGAGATCAAGGATTTTGTGGCGAACGAATTCATCCGGGAAATTAAGCTTGGTGTTGATGACCTTGCCGTCGTGGATGATGATGTGCGAGTTGAGGTAACCGGAACCGGCCATCCCTCTCTGCTGCGCAATATCGATATTTTCAAAGGTGTTGAACGAGCGTGCCGTGGCGATATCCGTCTCAAACGAATGCTCGCCTGGCGAGAAGCGAAAGGTTTGCTCGAGAATGGGTGCGGGATAGTCGACGCGCATAACGACTTCGAAGCCATCGAAAGGTTCGACGTAAACATACTTTTCGGCTTGGTCTTCATTGCCGATAATAATCTTCTTGTGAATGACGATGTCAAGGCGCGTTTTGTCCTGAACCTCGATGCCCGCAGCGGCAATGATGCGACAGAAGTCAGCAGCTGATCCGTCGATATTGGGAATTTCTTCATCGACCTTGATCGATGCGTTGGTGATGCCCATCATGTTCAGCGCGGCCAGCAGGTGCTCAACCGTCCGAATCCGGCGGCCGCCTTTCGACAAAACAGTGGAATTGGCAGTAAAGGCTTTGCCCTCACCCAGGCGATCAAAGTTGTCGAGAGCTGTGATGTGACCGGGAATTGCCACACCATCGAGAGTACGGAAGATGATACCGGTGTCGACGGGCGCGGGGCTGATGATCACACCCGTGGGGCGTCCACTCAAGAGTCCAACGCCGTTTAAGACAGCATTTTTGCTGACGGTGCGTTGAGGTTCGCTCGAGGGGGCAAGTCGCGCCGCTTCACCTTTCATAAGGCTGGCCAGGTGCTCGGGAACAGACCTACGGGTGGCGCGTGCTGCGCTGTCCGTGACCGGCAGATGCACGGCAACCTTCTCCAGCAGGATGTCGAGGTTCAGAGGTTTTTCAAGAAAGTCCGAAGCTCCGGCTTTCATCGCTTTCACAGCAATATCAATTCCGGCATGACCGCTCATGAGGATCACCGGCAGATCAGGGAATTCCGTTTTAAGTTTCTTCAAGGCTTCGACGCCGTCGATGCCGGGCAGCCAGATATCGAGAAGAATAAGATCCGCTTTTTCACTGCGAAGGCCTTCTTCAAGTGCTTCGGCACTGCTGAAAGTGAGGATGCGATAGGATTCGTCACCCAATACGGATTTAACTGCGGTTAATATCGATTCTTGATCATCGACGACGAAGATGGTCGGAGATGGTGATTGTCGTATCATCAGTCGCTCCTTTTCCGAAAGGTACTGAGTTTCAGCTCCTAAACCTTGCCAGGCCCAGGCTTAATCTCTTTTAGCATAGCACAATATTCCGAGCATTAGGATTACTACAGCTTCCAGTCCGGCCCACGCACAAAATGCAAATGTCAGTGTGACCCAGGGTGCTGAAGCCTTTTGTCCTTGTCCCGGACTGAAACGAGCGCCTCAAAGCGCCTTTAAGTATAAAGTCAGGACCGGTAGACTTCAATCATCTCCTGGTGACTGTCGCTCAATTGATGGGTCAAAAGGATATCAATTCTGTTGGCAACGCTTCTATCACCAGTCCTTTGACTGAGGTTTGACCTCAGAATTAATCGAGACTTAGCTGGCGAGTTCATCTGAACTCCCCTTTTTTTGTCTCAATTTCCGGGAAAAACTGGCACTGAAGCATGAAAATAAGCATAATCATCCCGCTTCAACCCGATGGAAAAGGTGTCCCATGTCAGCGCCTCTCTCAAGCATCAGTGTAGCCCCCATGGAAGGTATGACCACCTTTCCCATGCGTCTTTGGCTTCAGGTCTGTTCCGAGCCCGAGTCGATGACGACACCTTTTCTACGTGTGACCAAGGTTTATCCCGATCGTGAAATCCCGATGACCTTTGCGCCGGAACTCTACGAACTTCGGGGCGTATTACCCTATGGACTCACGCCCCAGTTTATCGCGGGCGATCCCCTCCAGTTTCTTCGTGCGGCCGAATTCATGCCGCCGCTTCTCGCCCCCATTCTGGAAATCAACTGCGGTTGCCCTTCACCGAATTCACTTGGAAAGCTCGCCGGCAGTGGAATGCTTCACGATGCGGAAACCTTCGGTCGGGTTATAGAGAATCTTTCCCGGGAATTGGGTCCGGGACGACTCGCGGTAAAAATGCGACTTGGTATTGAAGATCCTTCCGAATTTGAGGATCTCCTGGCTGCCGTCGTCCCCTTGCCGCTGGCGCGGTTGACAGTTCATGGGCGTACCCGGGATGATGGGTATCGCGGCAAAGCCCGTTGGGAATCGATCGAAATCGCAGCGAAGGCGGCGAACATACCGGTCGTGGCATCGGGCGACGTCCTTGGGATCGAGAGCTTAAAGCAACTCGCAGAGACTGCGCCTCATCTCTCAGGCGCCATGATCGGTCGCGGGGTCATGAGAAATCCCTGGGTTTTTGAAGAGCTTCGGTCAGGAGTCCCGACAGAGCTCGACCTTCTTACCTTGGTGAATGCCCTCTTTTGCTATGCGCTCCTTCAAGAACTTTGGCAGTCTCATCCTCTGAAGCTCATCGCGCGTGTCGATAGCGGCCGGATTGGAAGTCCCTGCCGCAATAATTTTGCGGCATGGGAAAAGCTTACGGTTGAACTTACCAGCCTGGTGTACGGCCTACCCTTTCTGTTGAATCGGGGCTTTAAGATGCCTTCGGAAGCCATTTCAACTGTTGCATTTGGACGATTGAAAATACTGTGGGCCTATCTGCGTTCGGGCCTTCCCGAAGCCTTCAATCTCCCTTCGCTCACCCGGGCGAAGTCGATCAGTGATTTCTTTAACCAACTGTTGATTGCAGCCAACGATCATCCCGAAGAAAGGATTCGTGTGACCCATAGGGAAGAATGGGATAAACTCTTCGCTGGAGCCAGAGGTTAGAGGAGGCTGGGATGAGCGATGATATAGAAATGAGTCTCAGGGCCTTAAAGGGCGATCCTCTCACGCCTCGAATCGTGACTACGGATGCCGAAAAAGAAGCTTTGATCCTGGCGATCGGCGGACCCCGCACAGCGGCCAGCATTCGCCAGGCACTCAAGACCTATCCCAAGGAGAGAATACCCTTCCTCTTCAGCAGTCTTGAAGCCCAGCTGGTCATCGACATTCTGGAGAATGATGTCGATGCGCTGATCGGAGTTCTGGTCGCGAAGAAAAATGCGAAGAAGAACAAACCAAAATAACAAACGCGATCAATCAGTCTTTAGCCGCGGCCGCCGCCGCGATTGCCGACGGCTGGCGCGGAGACCTTGATAGGGGAGTTCGTTCACCTTGAGGAACATTTCCACTTTGGAGCAGAACGTTGAAATATCGGGACGCTTGGGATTTCGGCGCGAACTGATTGAGAATTCAATGTCTTTGGATGTCGGTCTTTCTTTTCTTTCTTTCTTCTACCAGATCTGTCCATGAACAAGAATAAATCTGATAGAAGAAAGGCGAGAAAAAGGCCTGATGACCCCATCCCGATCATGCATGCCTTATGTCTCTATTCAGGCTTAGTTTAGCTGCGGCGCAATTGCCAGTCTGCGGAATTGAGTCGACCTGGGAGAGGAAATAGATAAAATGGGGGGACTTTTTAGAGGAGTTTCTACATGCGTTTTTCGAATTCAATTATGCTGAGTGGAGTCCTGTTCAGCGCAGCACTTTTCGCTGCTGAGCCTGCCACTAATGGCGCGCCCTCCAGCAGCATTCCGGATCGTAGAGAGTTTCCCATCAACGAGAAGATCAATCCCTGCGACAACTTTTACGAATATGCCTGTTCGAATGTAAATTCCAGTTTCAAGCTACGCGACGACCGCAGTTCGCATACCTTTTCATTTTCTGACTCGCACGAGCGCCTGCTCGAAAAGAAAAAAGCTTATCTGAAAGAAATAGGCGCAAAAAAAACCGCGAATGAAAAACTGTCTGAACGCGCCGACACGCTTGGGACTGTATTCAACGCCTGTATGAATCCAGACGCGCACAAAGCCGAAGAGCTGGAACGCGTGAAGTCACTCGTGGCGGAACTCGATGGCATCAAGACAAACCAGGCTTTTCAAGAATTTCTGGTGCGTCAGGATGAAAAAGGTCGTATGACCTTCGTCAACGTCGACAGCATGGCGAACCTAGATACTCCAGAGCAAAATGACTTCTCGATATTCGCGAACATGAAGAGTCTCCCTGAGCGCTCTTACTATTCAAACAAAGCCGTAACTAAAGATTTTGACAAGATCCTTCAACTTTTCTTTGAAACGATCGTTGTAAAAAACGCCAAACAAAAAGCGGCGGCGGTCATGAAGCTCGAAGGCGACTTCGCCAAAGTGGATCCACTACCGGCCGAAATGCGTGATCTCTACACCAAACGTAGCAGCATCACGAAGGAAAAACTTCTCAAAACCTATCCAAACCTCCGCTTGAACAGCTATGTGGCGAAGGTTCCAGACAACACCCTCATTAGGCATACCATCCCGAAAAGCTATGCTTGGATGAACAAAACCTTAGCCACAGCGAAGCTTGACGACCTCAAAGCGGTTTACCTTTTTGAAAGTCTCAACAGTCTTATGGATGATGCTTACCCAGAATTCTTCCAGGCTTCCTTCGACTTTGAGAAGAAGCATCTGGGTGGACCCGATAAGCGTCCAAGCCGCGATGAGCGCTGTACGATGATGGTCATGGGTCGTTATGAAAAAGAGATCGATGCCGAAGTCCTGCCTTTGGTGTTCCCTGATTTTCCTCAGGAAAAATTCATCGCTTTGGCGGAAAAGGTTCGCGCTTCGATCATCGATGGTGTGAAGTCCAACGAATGGTTGTCCGAAGAGGGCCGCAAAGGTGCAATCGAGAAAATGACGAAGGCCAAACTTCAGCTCGTCAAACCACAGACTGAAGAAGACTGGTATTTCAATCCGAAGGTTGCTTACTCTGTCGATCGTCCGATCGAAAACTCTGAGAAGCTCGGACTGGCTTTCCAAAGTCGCATGTTCGAGGAACTGAAAACCAAGAGAAACCGTAACCGTTGGTATATGGGACCTTTGACCATCAACGCCTACTATTCTCCGGAAGATAATCAATTTGTGATGCCAGTCGGTATCCTGCAGTACCCTTTCTACGATCCAAACCTCCCGCTTGAAGTCAATCTCGGTGCGGTCGGTGCGGTTATCGGCCATGAACTGGGCCATGGAATTGATGACCAGGGCGCTCAGATGGATGCTGACGGCAAACTTCGTCAATGGATGACAGACAAGGACTTGAAGAACTTCCAGGACCGCGGCAAGAAATTTATTTCTCAATTTGATAAAGCGGGCCACAACGGGAAGCTTACTCTCGGCGAAAACATCGGTGACCTCACCGGCGTGACCTTCGCTTATCGCGCGGCTTTTCCAAACGGCCAGGGCACCGTTCAACAGAAGAAAGAATTTTTCACTCAATATGCGCGCGTCTGGTGCTCAGTTGAACGTCCTAAATATCAGGAGCAGAAGTTGAAGACCGATCCTCACTCGCTCGGTCTTGCCCGCGTCAACGAGCAAGTCAAGAATCAAACAGCATTTGCTGAAGCTTTCTCCTGTAAAAAAGGTGACAAGATGGTTCTCGATCCCAAGGACATCGTTCGTATCTGGTAATATTCCTAGCTGATTGAAGGACAGGCTTCGGATGAGGCCTGTCCTTTTTTTTCGCCCGGTTTATCGCAATCGTGTGGAGAGGGTAGAAGCCCGGGTCAATGAAATGATTTTCTTTCGCTCAGATAGTTGGTGACGGCGATGATGATTCCGGAGATCGCGAAGGCGATGGCGGTCCATACCCAGGCTTGCGAGTAGTTGCCCGCTTCGACATCAAAATAAAGGGCGATCGGAAGGGTCTGGGTCACGTTTGGAATATTGCCGGCGACCATGAGCGTCGCGCCGAATTCACCAAGTGAGCGGCCAAAACTCAAGAGCATACCCGCACTCAGGCCCGGTATCGCCATCGGCACCATGATACTTAGAAAGCTTCGCCAACGACCCGCTCCGAAGCTCTCGGCAGCATCCACCAGGTGTCGGTCCACCTGACGAAATGCGGCGCGCGCGCTGAGATACATCAGCGGCAGCGAGACGATGATCGCGGCAACGACCGCTGCGACCTTACTGAAGAGAAATCCTGAGGGATGAAAGAAGGCCAAAGGTCCACTGCGGCCCAGGAAGAGCATCAGGACATAGCCGACGACGGTCGGCGGCAAAACCATAGGACAGAGGAGAAGAGTCTCAAAAATGAGGCGATGCTTCAACTTCACGCCGAGCATGGCGCGGGCGCAAAACGTTCCGAGGATCGTGGTTCCCACCGTAGCCATAGCTGCAATGTGTAGCGAAAGCCACAGTGGTGAGAGATCACTTGGGAGCACGGAGGCTTTCCTTGTCGTTGGAAGCGGATTTGACGCCCAAAGATTTGAAGCCGAATTTGGTCCAGATCAAGGCTGCCTTTTGGCTCTCGAAGTAGCTCAGCACTTTCTTCGCCTGCTCTTGGTTCTTGCTCGCGGCGACCACTGTCATCGTATAATGGATGGCCTTGTGACTCTCGGCAGGCAACTCTTGGATCAAGACAACCTTTTTGCCCGCTTCGCTTTCCAGATCGCTCTTGTATACGAATCCTGCTTCCACTTCGCCACGCTCGACGTAAGCGAGAACCTGACGAACATCCTTGGCATAAAGAAATTTGGGACTGAGCTCCTTATCAAGCTTGAGCGTCGTCAGAGCTTGCAGGGCATAATCACCGGCCGGTACCGAGCGCGGTTCGCCCAATGCGATATGTTTCACGCTGGCCGCTTTCAGATCAGCAGTCGATTTCAACGTGCTCTTGAGGGGTGCGATAAGAACCAGATCATTCGATAAAAAGGCTTTGGTGGTCGCAGTGTTCAAGAGCTTTTGTTTCTCAAGTTCCAAAACGGGCTTTTCGGCTGCCGATAAATAGATATCGATCGGGGCCCCGTTGGCAATTTGTTGTCCCAGGGTCCCGGAGGCGCCAGTCGCCACATTGATTTTTGATCCGGCCTCTTTTTCAAGATCAGCATTCATTTCCTTAAGGGCATCCTGAAGGCTCGTGGCCGCAGCGATTGTTAGATCGGCAGCATGAACAAGTGGAGCGACGAGAAAACTGGCTAGACCAAACAGCCAAGCAGGTTTTTGAAGCAGAGATTTACTTGCCATCATGAGAGGCCTTTCAGACGATTGGTTTAAGACTTTTTTATACGGAAATAGAGGCGGCAGTGCCATGAGCCTTTTTGCCTCATTTTAATCTCATAGGCACTGTGGCAAGCTCCCCAAGACTTGGGGGGGTAATTGCTATGGATAAGAGCCAAAATAAAGCGATCAAACGTGTTTGCAATCTTTGTGAGGCGATGTGTGGCCTGACCTTCGAGTTTAATGATCAGGGTTCCTACACAATTCGCGGCAATAAAGACGATGTCTTCAGCAAGGGTGCCTTTTGCCCGAAATCGCAGGGATTGAAAGACCTTCATGAAGACAAGGATAGACTTACCCATCCTCTGAAACGTATCAACAACGAATTTGTGCGCGTGAGCTGGGACGAGGCCTTAGACGATATTGCCAGCCGCATCAACAGTATTCAAAAAGAATCCGGACGTTCCAGCGTCGCGACTTATATCGGCAATCCCAATGCTCACAATTTCGGTAACCTTATGATGCTGCCGATGTTTTTCAAAGCGCTTCGCACGCGAAACAAATATTCGGCGACTTCGGTCGATCAGTTGCCGCACATGCTTGTGGCGCAACAGATGTTCGGCCATCAATTGCTCCTGCCCATCGCTGATATCGATCATACTCAATATCTCCTGATACTCGGTGCAAACCCCGCTGTTTCCAACGGAAGCCTCATGTCGTCGGCTGGGCTTTCGACGAAGATTAAACGCCTCAAAGAGGGCAGCGGCAAAGTCGTCGTCCTCGATCCGCGTTACACGGAAACCGCCTCTCTGGCGTCGGAGCATCATTTTATTCGTCCGGGTACCGATGCGTTCTTGCTTTCTGCAGTTGTGAAAATCCTCCTGGAAAAACCTCTGAAGATAGGGCACGTGGATAGCTTTACCCGAGGTCTTGATGGACTGAAGGAGCTGTTTGCCGACGTCGACATCAATATGGTTTCGTCGGTGACCGGCGTCGCCGTCTCGGTTATCGAAGAAATAAGCCGCGATCTTTCGGCAAGCGAGACCGCGATTTGTTATGGTCGCTTTGGCGTCTCGACTCAGGCTTTCGGTACGGTCTGCCAATGGTTGATCAATCTCATCAATATCCTGACGGGAAATTTTGACCGGCAAGGAGGCGTGCTTTTCACCAAACCCGCCTTTGATGTCGTATCCCTCATGGCCAAGTCAGGGAGTAAGGGGAGCTTCAACCGTCATCGCAGCCGCGTGCGAAACCTTCCGGAATTCAGTGGTGAATATCCTTCGGCCACACTCGCCGATGAAATTCTAACCCGAGGCGAAGGCCAGGTAAGGGCATTCATTTCGATCGCCGGCAATCCCGTTCTCTCGCTGCCCAATGGTCAGAAGATGGAGAAGGCTCTTGAATCCCTTGATTTCTACGTGGCGATCGACATCTATCAAAATGAAACGACTCGTTTTGCGGACTATATTCTCCCGCCCAGCAGCTCTCTCGAGCATAGTCACTTCGATCTCGTTTTTAACGTGCTGGCCACCCGTGATACGATTCGCTATTCCCCGGCTATCGTCGAAGCCGGCAAAGATTCGATGGAAGACTGGGAAATCCTCATCGAACTCTGGAGCCGTATCGGTCATTCGATGTCCTGGATGCAAAAGCAGCAAAGAAAATGGACCCTCAAAGCCATGCGAAAGTTCGGAACGGATGGAATGCTGGACATCGGGTTGCGCATAGGACCTTACAAAGGCCTGTCCCTCAGGAAGCTCAAAGCGCAACCAGACGGAATCGACCTGGGAGCACTCAAGCCGAGTCTGCCCGGACGACTCTTTACCCGGGACAAAAAAATCAATCTGCAGCCCAATCCACTGCTTGATGCCTGGCGTATGTTCCGATCCGATTCGCAATGGCACAAGCCGCGTGTCGATCACGGCGAATTTCTTTTGATCGGCCGCAGAAATCTGAAGAGCAACAATTCGTGGATGCACAACCTTCCCAGTCTGCACCGATCCAAGGATCAATGTTTTGTCATCATGCATAAGGATGATGGTGAAAAGCTCGCGCTGAGCGATGGATCCCAGGTTCGACTTTCGACCGACGTCGGGAGTATTGATCTTCCGGTTTCGCTGTCGACTCGCATTATGCCGGGCGTTATCAGTGTGCCTCACGGTTGGGGGCATCATCGTCCGGGCACGAGGCTGGGCCTTGCGGCACAAGTCCCCGGTGTCAGTCTTAACGATATCACCGACGATACTCAGATTGACGGGTTCTCGGGTAATGCTGTATTAAATGGGCAGGTGGTGCGCATTGTGCCACTCTGAGAAAACTGACTCAAAGGTTCTCATTCAAACGATTTTAAGATGGAGGGTTAGTCTATGGCGCGATTGATTGATAGCTATCAACGAAAATTTCGTTATCTACGACTCTCCATTACCGATAGCTGCAATTTCCGTTGTTCCTATTGCCTCCCAAATGGCAACTGCATCGACCCGGCTTTGGAAGGCCCACTGAATCTCGATGAAATCATCAATCTTACGACGGCCTTCGCCGGTCTTGGTGTGGAAAAGGTGAGGATCACGGGCGGAGAGCCGACGCTTCGCCGCGATGTTGTCGACATCATCTCCGCGATATCGGCTGTCGAAGGCATCGATCAGGTGGCGATTTCCACGAATGCCTATCGTCTCGCTCAGCTTGCCCCTCGCTTGGCTGCTGCGGGCTGCAAGGCCGCAAATATTTCTCTCGATTCTCTCGATGCCGGCAAATTTGCAAGAGTTACCGGTCAAACTACGAATCAGGCGGTGCTGGATGGTATCGATGCGGCTCTTGAAGCTGGCCTCAAGGTCAAAATCAATGCGGTACTGATGAAGGGCATCAACGACGGCGAACTTTCGAATTTTCTCGACTATGTAAAAACCTCGCCGGTCACGATTCGATTTATCGAACTGATGCGGACAGGTGACAACAAAGAATATTTTGAAAAACATCACGTGCGCGCTGACGTTCTCGCGCTCGACCTTGTGGAGCAGGGATGGGAAGTCATGCAGCGCGGCACGCTGTCGGGACCGGCGGAAGAATATTTCCATCCGGACTATCACGGCCACCTCGGTTTTATTCGCCCTTACGCCAAGAACTTCTGTGACGGCTGCAATCGTCTGCGCATTAGCTGTCGCGGCGAATTAAAGCTTTGTCTCTTTGGTGATGGACAGGAATCGGTTCGTCATCTCCTGCAAAATCCTACGCAGATGGAAGAACTGCAGCTAACGATACTGCAGCGGCTTTCGACCAAAAAAGAATCTCACTCTCTTCAGGATGACAACTTCGGGACGACCCGCCAGCTTGCGAGCATCGGTGGATAAACTTTGCGTTTCACATCTCGGCCTTGCGCATCGCCTCCAGGCCACCCTTCAACCCAAGAACATGATCAAGTCCCTTAACGCGAAGTTCTTTCAAAAGCGCGCGACTGCGACGACCTTTTTGACAATAAATCACGAAAGTCTGATTTGTATCAGCAAAAAACTCCCGCTTGAGCGAACTCAATGGCAGTCGAATCGAAGCTTCGATCGAAGGATCGTGTTCATGGATCTCCCGGATATCGACCCAGGTTAAAGCCTTATCCCGAAGCATGGAGTAGGTCTGTTCACCTTCTTCGAGTGTGACCTGGTCTTCGTATTGAAAGTCGCGAGGTCTCGGGCCACAAGCCGGACAGTTAGGGTCGCGACGGCGTTTCACATTAAAATTATCGGCTTCTTCCAGATCAAAATGAATCGTGTACGTAGTCGCGACAGACTTTTGCCTGAGGATCGTGCGTAGTGCTTCCATAGCCTGGTAACTTCCCACGATCGAAGTCGCAGCTCCCAGGACGCCAGCGTCCGTGCAAGACTCGACGCAGTCAGCCGGTGGTTGCTCAGGACGGGTGCAACGCATGCAGGCGCTTTCGCCAGGACGGTAAGAGAAAAGCTGGGCGTTGTTTTGGAAGATGCTGGCCTGAACGTAGGGAATGCCTTCGGCCACGCAGCGATCGTTGATCAAATACTTGGCGGCAAAATTATCCGTGCAGTCCAATACGAGATCGATGCCCTCAAGGAGGGTGGACGCATTTCGAGGTGTAAAATCATGGGCCACCGCATCGATCTTGGTGAAGGGATGCATCTCTTCCAAACGCCGCTTCGCCAGAACCGCTTTGTATGATCCAATATCCTGGTAGCCGTAAAGAGGCTGTCGATGAAGGTTCGTGGCATCGAGTTTGTCGCCATCACAGAGCCTGATGTAACCCACACCAGCAGCCGTCAGTTGCTGCGCCGAGGGACAACCCAAGCCGCCCGCTCCGACGATGAGAACGCGGCTGGCACTCAAAGCCTTCTGACCATGTTCTCCAAGGAGTCGTTGCTGACGACTGAAGACTTTTTCCGCTGAGACGGCATGATGCTCGCAAGTGGGACAGCCGACCCACTCGGTGGGACCGTCATGGTAGTATTCCTTCTTCCAGATCGGGCAACGGGATTTGATCGAATCGATGATAAAGCGTGTCGCCTGAAAAGCGGCTCCCCGATGCGAACTCAAAACGCCGACCCAAACGGCGACATCCCCCAGCTCCAGCATTCCGGAGCGATGAACCGCTCGTACGTCAATGATGGGAAAGAGTCCACGGGCTTCTTCCAGAATGCGATTGCCTTCGATTTCACAGAATTCGGCAAAGAGTTCGTATTCTAGGCGATCGACCCGGCGACCATCATTTTGCTTACGCACACGTCCTTCAAAGGCCACGAAAGCGCCGGCCGCATGATTCTCAAGTGCTGCACTTAAGGCATCGATATCCAGTTTTTCCCCACTGACCTGAAACATGGCTTAACCTCCCGAGACCGGCGGAATGAAGACAACCTCGTCACCGGCGTTCAGACTGGAGCTGAAGGGGCGGTATTCCCGATTGATCGAGACCTTCAGATGCTCTTCCTCCAGGGGAAAAGCAAAACGAGCCTTCAACTCCCGGTAGAGATCGCTGGCGGTCTCTGCGGAGGTCGATACTGTTTCTGAAGACAGGCCGGCCTTGTCCTTCAGGGTCGCAAAGTAACGAACGTTGATAGCGCGTGTCATAGAGTGTTCTCCTCAATCATCGAGCGAATGTTTCGATACTCTTCCGCCGTGTTGACGTTCGTCAAGGCCCTATCATCGTAAGGCTCGAGCAAAAGCGTGTTGGAATTGATCAGGACCTTTCTTGGACAGGAGAGTCCAAGACCCAGGGCTTCGAACAAACGGAGGCGAATATTCGGCTCGTAGATCGCGCAAAGTGGTTCAGGGAGATTGTCGCTGCTCGATCGATAGGCCGTCGCCAGCTTTTGGGCCTGACGATTCTGCAGAAGCTGTTCGAGCGGAGCCTTGCCAAGGAGTGGGAGGTCACAGGCGATGACGACCCAGGCCGCCTGAGGGTCCTCATTCATCGCGCTCAGGATACCGCCCATGGGACCAAGATTTTTGAATTGATCTTCGATAATGGGATAATCCGCCCGCTCATCGGAAGTCCACTGACCGTCACGAAGCGATAGGTAAGATGAGACGCCGAGCGCTTCGAGGGTTTCGAAAGCCTGGATCGCCTGAGGTTTGTTGTGGTATCGAAGACGCCCTTTGTCCTCACCCATGCGCGTACTAAGGCCGCCGGCCAGAACCAGGCCCTTCATGGGACGCAGATTCAACTTTGCCTGCCAGTGCTCTTCAACCCATTGGGCAATGCCCGCGATGTCGTCGCGTTGAAAATAGGGGCGATTCAAGGGCAATGACTTCTGTGGCTCCTGCGCTTCGCCAACATAGGCCAGGACAGTCGCCAGGCTCTCATCAGGTAAAGCGTTGAGTACCGAATAATCGCGATCGAGAACAACGACCTTATCAATGGCGAGAGCCTTGTGCCCTTCGATTAGCAAGGCATCGTAGTCAAGAAAGATCGATCTCTGGCTGAAGTAGGGCAGGGAGCCCTGAGCCATCCAGGCAAAATGTTCGGCGTTTGAAATGAAAGAGCTCGATGCACCGGCTTCCGTCGCGCGGAAACTGTCTTTATCCTCTTTATCAACTTCAAAGCGATGGGCATCGTGTTTCACAAAGGCCAGCTTCCAATCGTCTTTCAATAGGGCAATAATTTGCGTAAGCAAAGTCGTCTTGCCCACACCCGAGTAGCCCACAAAACCGAGCTCTAAAGGATGAAACTGATAGCTATGACCTTTAGCTTTAAGTCCTTTAAACATCGTGTTTTCCTCCTGATTTAGCGATAAGTCTCGTTTCTGCGATCACAATATCGTGAGTCAGGGCCTTGCACATGTCATAGACTGTGAGCGCCGCGATGCTCACACCGGTCAGTGCTTCCATCTCAATTCCGGTCTTAGCCACGTTTTTAACCGTGCAACTTACGATGAGCTGCGTCCCTGACGCTTCGTCTTCCACCCGACTCTCAAATTTGATCGAATCAATCGGGATCGGATGACAAAAGGGAATCAGTTCGAAAGTACGTTTGACGGCCATAGTTCCCGCAATAATCGCCGTACTGAGGACTGGGCCTTTTTTGGTCATGATATCGCCGTTCTTAAATAGAGCTGCGATCACCTCGGGGAGATGAATTACGGTTTGAGCGGTCGCCTCCCGGGCCGTGACTTCCTTGGAACTGACATCGACCATCGCAGGACGGCCTTCCGAATCAACATGAGTAAGCATCGTCGCTACCAACTATAAAAAGGAAAAACAGTTTGTGTTGGATCATAGTTCGGCTCGCTGTCACCGGGAATCTCCACGAATCCATCGGTACGGCTCAGTGATACGAAATCGCCCGATCCGTTATGAGACGCCGATTCCGCAAGAATTCTTGCATCCGGACTATAACGAATGCGCACTGGCATAAAGAATGTGAGTTTACTGCTCTTCGGTTTGGCGGTAAGGAGTTCGGCATAGGGACGATTCTGATTTTTGAGCCCCTGCATCAATTGAATGAATGGCAAAACATAGCGATGGAGACAGATAAGTGTGGAAACGGGATTGCCGGGGAGGCCGAAAACCGATTGACCGCTCTTCGTTTGACCGAACCAAAGAGGTTTGCCAGGCCGCTGATCGATCTTGTGAAAGACCTGCACCACACCACAATCTTTAAGAAGCTCGGGAATATAGTCGGTTTTACCGGCCGAAACTCCGCCGGATAGGAGAAGGAGGTCAGAAGTCTCCAAAGCATTGGCCACCGATCGAGTGATAAGATCGCGCTGATCGGCAAGGGTGAGAGATGAAACGATTTCATGCCCGCTCATCTCGATGGCCATGCGAATAGCATGGATATTCGAAGCGCGTATCTGATAATCGAGGGGTTGCTCGTCAATCGCAACCAGTTCGTCACCCGTTCCGATGATGGAAACGCGCGGACGACGAGCAACTTTCACCTGACTCATTCCAAAAGATGCGGCGATAGCTGCAGACGTGGATTTGACGATCGGATCTGCAAACGAGCTTTCCCGAGTGCAGTCTTTGCCCTGGCGATGAACATTGGAAAAGGATTCGAGTTCAAGCCCGTCCACGATTTTTACGAAATCCCCATCGCGTTCAGTATCTTCATAACGAATCACAAGATCAGTGGCATAAGGCAGCTTCGCGCCTGTCATGATCTCGATGCAGGCATCGGCAGAATGAAGCGTCGTAGGCTTTTGCCCTGCAGTTTGCATCGCCTGCACACGAAATCGACGATGACCCTTCAGCCACGACGCATAAGTCAGAGCATAGCCATCCATAGCCACCCGATCGAAGGGCGGATAGTCGCGGTCGGCTCTCAAGCTTTGCTGCAGCACGCGGCCACCGGCTGTTTCGAGATCGACCATTTCGCTCGTGAGCAAAACCGCTTTTGCATCCAGGAGCTTCCATGCTTCGTTGACACTGACCATGCTATGCCTATGTTCTTAGGGTTTTTGCGTGCGTCCGAAACTTGTTTTGGTCTCGGGCATTCACCGATAGAATGCCTTTTGCAAAAGACTCTGCCTAGCAAAATGAGGCCGCGTATTTTTCGGAAGCGAATGTCCTGGTCCCGATCGGGAGTGTTGTCGGGCGTAGCAACACCCCTACCTACAAATCGATTGTGGTTACGCTTGAGCCTTCAGTCCTCTGAAGATTGAGCCGAGTTAACCATCCAGCTTGAAAAACCCTCGAGGAAGGCCTTTAAACTTGGCAAATGCTCGGGGGGAATCTGGTACTTTTCACTCTCTTCCAAAACCGCAAAGAAACAGCTCAACCAAACCTCACGAAATTCACCCGTGATTTTGAAAGGCATATGCCGCGCGCGCATGCGAGGTGGTCCGAAGGTCTCATGATAGATGGGAGGCCCGCCGAGGAGGCCAATGAAGAACATCGCACTTTTTTCAGAGGCACTTATGAGATCCTTGGGAAACATTCCTGCAATTCGGGATTCGCCCAGCTTCAGGTAGAAGTCCCGAAGCATGGCCTTGATGTTGTCTTCACCCATGATTTGATAGAGTCCGCGGTAAGGTGCTTCCGCCGCTCCGGGGCCCTCCTCGGGCACATGAATGGGATCAAATTTATCCCGAAAAAATTCAGATGACATAGGTTTTTCCTCTAAAATGTCAGTCTCGTCTCAGACTCCGGCGCGGATTATGACGCTTTTTCGGTGGCATTACCAGCACGCGTCAAAGCTCGACGGCATGGCATGTCTAAGAGGAAGAATGGCTAAAACGCGGGTCCAGGCACGGAAGTGAACTATCCTTGGAGGCGAGGAGGGGAAAGCTTTATGCGATTATTTGGCATGCAATGACCTTTACTCGCCTAATCTTAATGGCCATAGTCTAGATAGAGTTCTGGGGCCTGTTTACATTCATAAATATGGATGGGGAAGATAAAATGCAAACGAATCGACGCTATCATAAGTCACGCAACAAAGACCGTAATCATCAAGTGAGCTTTGACTCACTGGAAGGCGAAGGCGAATTTCTTAACGAGAGCACTGACTCTATGCTGACCGTGAGTGATTCCCTGGGAAATATGGATCCACTCGATTCTGATTTGACGACTGAGATCGACCAGACTCTCCTCGATGAATTCGCCGGAGACAGCGAACTGAGTGCAGAGCATGCCTACGTGGAAGGGAACGAGTCGGCCCCTCGTCGTATTGGAGCGACGGCCAAACGCGCTCACGCCCGAAAAAAACCGCATAAAGAGAGCGAGCCCAAAGTCACCGAGGTCGCGAGGTTGCGAGGTCCGCTGTCCCAGAGCAGCAAAACTGGACAGCAAAAAGCCTCCGACGGATTGCGGAGGCTTTCAGAAGTTCGTAGTAATGAGTGAGTCTACTTGCGAGGGTAGTCGCGCCAGAGCCAGATCAGGTTTTCGGCTATTGTTTGCCGCATGACACCGCCATCGACGTGACCGGCACTCTTCCCGTAATGAAATCTTACGTGGTTGCCCTTGGCCTTGAGTTCCTTAAACGTGTCTTCGTTCGCGACGAGAGTATCGTTGAAGAACTTATTGTCGTTTTGCCCGGCTTCAAGAGAAACACGGATAGGTTTGAGTCCGCTTTCCTTGATGATGTGCTTTTGGTATTCGAAGCCACCTTCAGGATAGGTCTTGTCAGCTCCTTGTGCGGTAAAGGTCGCCGAGTAGGCCAAGACTTTTCTAAAACGCTGAGGAGCGAACCAGGCTGCAGTAAAGGCCGCGACACCGCTTGAGCTGCCGCCGAAGAGGCCGCCACCTTCAGGGTCCTTGGTAAACTTCACAGCGTAGTCTTTTTCAATGCGGGCCATGACCTCAGTTTCTAAGAACTTCGCATTGTTTGGACCGACCGTATCGTACTCTAGTCCACGTTGGCTGCCGCGTGAATCGCCGCCACCATTGTCGACGTAGACGCCGATCATCGCTGGGACCTTGTTATCGACGATTAAGTTGTCGAGCGTGGTCTTGAGTGGATCGAGCCAGAAGTTGGCATCCATCGCTATCATGAAAGGATATTCAACTTCCTTTTTGAAATCGGGTGGAAAGTAGACACGAACCTTGCGGGTGTAGTTGCCCTTGAAGACGACGCTGTCGCTGCCGTTCATCGTAAATTCTTTCCAGGTTCCCTTCATTGCGCCGCGGCTCTTCGTGGCTTCATCATCTTTATAATTGGGGCCCACTTCAAAGCGCCCATCACCATCGTTACTGATGACGACAGGGGTTGGTGTTGGAGCAGGTGCCGGCATCGGCATCGGACTTTGACCCGACAACGGAGCGGGACCTGGTGTTGGGCTCGGCATTTGTGTGATGGGATTGGTGACAGGACCTGGCGTTGGCTCTGGGGCCGGATCATGTTCTCCAGTGGGAAGCGAATCCCCATTGCCGGAGGTATCGTCGGCTGAATGAATGGGAGGGGCTGCCGGAGGTGCTGAACAGCTCGTCATAACAAAGGCCAGGAGCGCGCCTGAAAAGAGTCGGGTTGTATATCGCAACTGTTCACCTAGATAAGACGAATGGTTTTCCGCAAGAGAGGAAGAATCCTCACTCTTTAGCTCGGTCTAAAAAGCCTAAAGCTTTAGGTCGTTTTCAATGAAA
The DNA here is from genome assembly GCA_014377445.1 of Oligoflexus sp. GTDB lineage: Bacteria > Bdellovibrionota_B > Oligoflexia > Oligoflexales > Oligoflexaceae > Oligoflexus. The sequence continues at coordinate 34,522 of JACMPP010000122.1, read as the reverse complement.
GCTTTAATTCATTGAAATCAAGGGGGGGAATTCACTTTATCGTCTGAGCTCATGCTGGGGAATGATGCAGCTTTTTTGGGCCGAATTCTGAGTTGTGTCAAGCCTGGGTTCAGCCGCCCCGAGGTACGGGCCGGGGATGTCGTCTAACTCGTCGACGAATGTGACCCAAACTCTTTCTACTTTGGTCTAAGGCCCCCACGATAATCGCGTAGGGAAAGTAAGTCATGTGGCGAATACCCGCTACGTTTGCAACCGAGCGCAAGGCGTGGCGAGTCTCCTGATAGAGTTCGGTGATCACGATGCGTTCATGCACATCGCCTTGTTCGGTAACAGCGAGGAGGCGGTGGACAGCGTAGAGTCCAACGACGAAGGCAAAGACGAAAAGAAAATCGGTCCCCTGAAAATCCAGTGCGGAAATATTGAATCGATCCGACTGATTCGCGATCGAATGCCAAACCAAATCCAACTTTAGCTGCTCGTTTTGCAGATAGTCGCTCAGGAAACCGGCAAGGATAGGGGCGATGCAGGCCGCGATCCCGTTGACCAGCGCATTGGTTGCAAGAAAGACGGTCGCCTGCCCCTTCGGAGCGGCCTTAAGAGCGATGTTGCTTGAACATAAGGTGACGCCGGCCGTTGAAATTCCGGAGAGCGCATGGATAAGAATGAGCAAGGGTATCGTCAGGACATGAGGGTTCGGCATTGTAAGAAAGGGCCAAATTCCAATCCCAATGATGAAGAGCGGTCCAGCCACGGTGAGACAGGATTTGTTGCTGAAGCGATCGGCGAGCTTGCCCCAGATACGAAAGAAGATCACGTTGATCGCCTGACTGAGAACCGACAGTCCGATTATCCAACCGAGCGACATGCCGAGGATTTGGATCATATACACCGTGTAGAAGGGCGCGGCGAGGTTGACAGCAAAGTTCCAGGTTGCAAGGAAGGCGATCAGGCGACGATAGTTCTTATCGCGAAAAGGTTTCTTCATCATTGGAATAAGACTCTCGACCTGATGCGTTGACATCTTGGGTTCAGGAACCTGGGAAAGCGCGAAGACCCCATAGAATCCCGCCATCGAACCGAGGAAAAAGAGCAGGGAGTAGGTCTTCGTTCCACCATCCGGGCCAAAACTTCGATCGACCCAAACGCCGGCCGCAAGCGAAAGAATAGCCGCAAATGCTGTGGATACTGCCAATCGTTTACCAAAGAAGCGGCCCATGATCGCCTCCGGAATCAGATCGTGCATCCACGTGTTCCAAGCGCAACCCGAGACGGCCCCCATAGCGCTATAGAGAAAAAGTGCAGCGACGAAGAGCGGCAGCCGTAGATCCGGATAAGGCAGCCAGGGGAGGAAAGCACAACTGAGAAGAAATATACGGCCCATGGTCGCTGCAAAGACCACGATTCGCTTGCGCGAACGAATTTTTTCGATCAGCAGAATGGAAGGTATCTGCATGATTTGAGAGAGAGGTGAAGCGGCGGCAATGACACCAATCGAAAGGTTGCTGGCTCCGAGGAGGAGGGCAAAGGTCACCAGAAAAGCGCCGCCCGTCAGAGATCCCATGATCGTCGACATCGCACCATCATGCATCAGGTACTTCAGGCCTTTCTCAAGATCCTTATCGCCTATGTGGTCCTGAGGCAAAAACATTGAGCGTCTCCATCCGGCAGCTTGCATGTTGTAGCTAGTACTTTGGCAAACTCTCGCATGCTATTCAATGTCTCAACATGAAGACGCGAGAGAGGCTCATCCAAAGAGCTTAGTGAGAGGGGGGCAAGACTGCGAAGGTCCAGACAGATAAAATATGACAAGGAAATCGCTAATAGACTCGTCGGCGCTTTCGCCACCCTCAAAACCCTTGTCAAACAATGATTTCAACCCTTTTAGTAAAGCCCAGAGATCCCAGGCATTAGAGCCTAAAGCGGGAGTTTATGACTTTGCTCTCCCTCTCCCATTCGTGGCTATATCAAGAGGTGAAACGCTGGCCTTAAGAAAGAGGAGTGCGAGGATGAAAAAGAGAAACCTTCGACATGCGACCGTCGTCGTCACGGGAGCGACCAGTGGGATCGGTCGCGCGATAGCTTTGGAGTTTGCCAAACAAGGTGCAAACCTCGTGTTGGCTGCGAGAAATGAAACGAACCTGCTCGAGATGACCCAGGAGTGCATGAGGCTCGGTGCGCATGCCATTGGCGTTCCAACCGATACGACAGACAGTGAATCGGTTGAGGGCCTTGCCGCGCAAGCCGTAAAAACCTTTGATGGTCGCATCGATGTCTGGGTCAATGACGCGGGTATTGGAACTGTGGGAGAATTTACCGAGACACCACTCGAGGCCCATGTGCAAGTCGTCAAAACCAACCTCATCGGCTACATGAACGGTTGTCACGCAGCGCTTCATTATATGAAAGAGCAGAAGAGCGGCACGATCATCAACATGAACTCTCTGGGAGCCTGGCTGCCGCTCCCTTATGCTTCGGGCTACAGTGCGAGCAAATTTGGACTGCTTGGGTTTATGGAAGCTCTTCGCGGCGAACTTGCGAATGAGCCGGATATTCATGTCTGTGACATCTATCCGGTTTGTGTCGACACTCCCGGTTTTCATCACGCCGGCAACTATGTGGGAGTGAGTTTAAAGGCGGTGCCGCCAGTCGTATCACCCGAACTTATTGCAAGAACGGCAGTCAGCGTCGCCCAGCATCCTCGCGATCAGACGACAATCGGTTGGCCCATCTATGCCGGGCGTGCGGTTTATGCCGCGTTCCCTAAGACAGTTCGCAATCTTACTGGATTTTTGTTCCGGGAATATTTTGGTGTGGCTGTTCCCGCACCTCGCACCGAAGGTTCAATTTTTGAATCGCATCCAGAACATGGTCGCGTATCGGGTGGACGTGGCGCAAGTCCTGATATTTCCAAGCCGCTTCTCATTGGAGCAGCTAGTCTGGCTCTCGGTCTAGGAATCTTCCTGGCGCAAAAGAGGAAAAAGGCATCGACTCTGGAATTGGCACAGAACGACGATGTGGAATTTGATGGCTATGACCGCGCTCTCACGGCTATGCGTATGCAAGGAACTTTTGCAGCTCAGCGTTAATCCGCAGGAGAATGGTCTGTATATTGCATATCTGCAAGGGAACAATCTACGTTTTAGGAGCTCAGTATGACTAAGCAAAAAGATAAAGATAAAGATCCAAGACACCATCAAGGCAGTCACGGCCATGAAAACTCAGGTGGCGAACCGAGCAAACATGCACAGGCGCTTCATGCTGATGCAGCCCGTGATCAACAGGCCGAGATCGACGTAGATGAAGGCCACGATCACAAAAAAGGTAACATTGGTCCGTCCGGTCAAGGCTCTCATCGCGGTCGCGAAAGAGATAATAAGCAATCCAAAGCCTCAGGACGTTCTAATGTCGCCAGTTCAGACAATCACGTACACCATTAAAAGAGGACAGAAAACTGGCTAATTATCTTTTGTCTGCCAAAGTTAAAGTCGAAGTGAAAAATAAAAAACCGAAGTCAGCTATGACTTCGGCTTTTTAACAAATACTGGCCTCATTGCAGGGAATTGATCAGAAAGGATTGTTCGGCTATCGCTGTCTCCTGAACATCGTTCGGGTTCACGTCTTTGAGGACATTCGCAAAGACGGAACGGTAGTGGCACTTGATATCCCGTGAGCGACAAAAATTCACAAAACTTTGATGATACCAACGACTCTTGATGGCCATCTCAAAGTTCCGTTCCGATTCGGAAAATGAAATTCTATCCTTTTCCTCCAACTTTTTCTCATCGGCTTTAATTGAGAAATGAGTACCGATCGCCTCCGTCAATTCAGGGATTTCTTTTCCTCCCAGACTGGCTTCCTGCATAAAAGACAGCTTTAGCTCACGTCGTCGCGCGATGTCACGACTATGATCTGCAAGCAGAGTCGTCACGATGCGAATCGCATTTGGTGTCTCGCGCAGCCAACCCAGGAGGCTGAGTGTGCCGCTTGATTCCTGTTCATTTTGGGTGATCGAAATTCGAAAACGTACGCCACCCGAAGCGTGGACGATTGTCTCTTTTTCCTTACGAAAATAGACCAGGTCGCAGTTTTGTTGACCCTTGTACCAAAAACGCCCAGACTTGAGCGAATGGTCGGCAAGGACACTATCGACAGACGCAATAATCTTATTCCCAACAACCGTTTTCAACGCGAGTGTTGTCATATCGAGATCCTTTAGACAATAATTCAAAGGCCATCAAAAGCCTTTGGCAGTGATGAAAAACGCGAAACAAATAAGTGAAGTAAACGTAGGGAAGAGCTCAAAAAATCGCTAGGTTTTAGCTAGGTAATAAACAATCTTTAGAAGCAAGACGGGGCCAAATCTCAACTCCCCAAAACTATCAAATTCACCTCAGACCTTCAATCAAAACTATGGTGTTTCTAGGATTTTTTATGGTGTCAGTAAATTTATTGAAGTTCTTTTTTTCGCGTGTATTACTCAGAATTAATTGCTGTTTGAATTTTCGAACAGCGACAACACAATCACAGTATTCCGGGTAGGATAGAAGAATGGGATGACCTATTTTAAAGGCATCTTACCTTGCCAAATTTTCGCCGAATGGAGGATCGGATGACAATCAAACGGATTGAAGAAAGTCGGAACGTTCCGATAAAAATTTGGACGGATGAAATAGAGGACAGTGTTCTTAGGCAGCTCCAGAAAACCGCGTCATTAAAATTCTTACTTAAACACGTTGCGGCGATGCCTGATGTCCATCTGGGTTATGACTCAACGGTTACTTCCGTCGTCGCCACCAAGGGTGCAATCGTTCCAAAACTATCTCTTCAATATGGATATCAACGCCGTTATGGATTAGCAGCGCGATCTGGTCCAAATCGAACGGGAGCTCCGTCAGCTCATTTGCGTGAAAGGTTAAGCAACGCTGAGCCAATTCGAGACCTATTTAAGTCGATTTAGCTTGAAATAAGGGCTAGACCTGCGCGAATTCTCGCGTACACTGGGGCCTTCTGTAATTCGAAGATTAAGGATCACCAATGTCGAAACTTACTTGGGACAATCTCAATAGATTTCAAAGAAATCACGTAACTAAAGATGCCAAAGTTTTCACTGAAGTCGAAAACAACCCTGACCTCAGCGATGAGCAAAAGGACGTACTCTTTCTTGATCACTACAATGCACTCGTGAAACAAGACTACACTAACTATAAGTTCCCTACGTCAGTTCCTTCGCGCAAGTAAGTGACGAGCTCCTGCCTACATCCCATAGCAGGAGCGTCCTTCTCCAGCCTTAATGGCTTAGCCGTCTGGTATCGCCTCAGCTCCCATTCAATCTCATCGCGCATCAAGGTCTAAGCCCCGGAACGAATTCACGAAGCGTGAAGCTTGATCGTATTCTTCAAACCGTGCACAATGGTTAGAGATTCAGATCGGGAGTTTTCATATGCGCGTTCTTAGCTTCATGCTGATCGGTATACTAAGCCTGTCTGCTTGTAAAACCGCTGCTTTTAAAGGTGGATCTGCCAAGAAAGGGAGCGGGGAAATCGTGCCGAAGCCGCCCGAACCACCGAAGCCACCCGAACCGCCCAAGCCCCCTGAGTCTCCGATTTTCACCGAATGTCCCGATGCCCCGGACCGCATGCTGGTGGCCGGCCTCTATCTTTTGCCGGAAAATACAGCATCCCTTCCCGATTTCTCCAAGCTGACGAAGCTGAAAGACGTCTGCCTGAAACAACTCGATGTCACCGATCGTGATTTCAAGGAAGGCTTTCCCTTGATCCCGGATCTCATCGAATGGTTTGGCCTTAATATTAATTTCAGAGTCAACGTTCCGGCGGATGGTGAATATACCTTTGCCATGAATTCCGATGATGGCAGCATACTCAGTATCGATAAAAAGCTTGTCATCGATAATGATGGACTGCATCCCCACCAGGAAATGGAAGGGAAGACGACTCTGACCAAAGGCTGGCACGATTTTAATGTGAAGTATTTTGAGGGCCCACGCTTCCGCGTCGCTCTCCAACTCTTTTGGTTGAAGCCCGGTGCAAGCGCTCGGGAATATATTCCAGAAGCACTCTTCGCGCGGCCGAAGCCCTGATTTTTAAGCATAAAAAGCCCAGCATGTTTGCTGGGAATTTTTATGAGTGAAGGTCCTGCCGCTTTATCCGATCGCTCTCGATCGAAGACCTCTCCGCGAACGCCTTAAAATTCTCCAGATACTGAAACGATGTTTTGCGGAACATATCCGGCATCATCAAGCCCACAGCCTTCATAAAGCCCGAGAAGCGGAACTCCTGGTCGGAGACAAATCTCGTCCTCGATGGGGACAGTGGGGTAAATGTATTCTTCACGATGTTAAAGACACCTTTTGCATCATAGGTGCCGCTGTATTCATGAGGAAGATTTCGAACCGTGACCGTCTCAATCATTTCAATGTCATTATTCCCGATCTTGAACTTAAGGCGCGATTTTGCGCCCGGATAACCCGGTTTGCCGCTCAGGGGCTCAAAGCTCAGGAGAGCTGGTTGCCACTGCCGCAAATTCTCTGGATTATCAAAAAGTTCGATGACCCGATCGATACTCAGGTCGATCTCAACTTCGCATGAATATTTCATAGTCTTATCCTCAACAGCTCACTGTTAGGCCGAGTATACCTACGACGCTGTAGGAAAGACCAGGAATATAGCGAATGCAAAGGGGAAGGAGGGAAAGCAAAGAGTGTGCATCTGCTCATTTGAGGAAGCAGATGCCATTGCGGGTCCAGTCTATCGGGGACTTAGCTCTTAACGAGTTTCAAACGAGGCACATAGACCTGACGGGGAGATTCCGACATAAAACCGACGGAACACAAACGCTCTTTCTCTTCGTTGCCATCAGCATCACGATGAGTTTGATCGATCACGAAAACACCGTAATCGAAGGCATGCATAAGTTCTTCTGGATGGCCTTTTCCCAAGGCCCAGCCAGGCAAGGTGATCGCGAGTCTTAGATCACCATTTTGTTCTTTAACTTTCTGCAAGTAAGTAAGAGCTTCGGAAATTTTCATTCTTAACCTCTTTCAGCTTGTATGTTTGTCTTAAGAGTCGCCAAACAGTGGCAAGTTACGCTTCAGTCGAACAGTAGGATGAGAACGGCTCGTAAAAGAAACTGAAATTCTGAGATCACTCAATTTCATTTTCGCTGAACAGAAGAGATGCACGTGTAGGGATTCGAGTCGAGTCGAATGCGAGAGAGGATCTTTTTGCTGGGAACAGGCGCATCTCCGAGGGAGATCATACTCGGTCAATAGAGGTGACCTAAAGAACTGGTAGAACAGCACATATCTTCAAAAAACAAAGCAGTATCTGCGGCTTACCTCTTTTCTATGAAAAAATTAGGGCAACAAGTACAGGAGCTTAAAGGATATGTCGTCTCCGTATAATCCTAGCATTTTGCCATAACGCTTTGTTGAGTCCTACTCGGAAATTTGATTTTAATTTAAGATCTCTGGTGTGCCAGCCTAGTTTTTGGCGAAATTATCCGGAATCAATTGTCGGCATTTATTCTTAGAAATGAGACAGAGCACACTGTTTGCGATCTCCTCCCAGGCAAAAGGCCAAAACTTTTGCGCTTGTCATGGGCAATAGAATTGGCAAAGTAGAAGAATTGCCATCTGAAAATGTAAATGCGCGAGCAAGTCTAAATGTCCTGGCATGGATCGGATGAAGCAAGTTCAATGAATCCCCAATTCGATCGACTCTTCGGAGCGGATTTTATCGCAAATGTGCCGGACGCGAGCGGTGTGTACATCTTTCGTAATGCGGGTGGCAAAGCGATTTATGTGGGCAAGGCCAAGAGCCTGAAGCGTCGCCTGACCCAATATCGCCTCGCGCCTCGTCGCAAGGCAGCGCGCAAAATGCGAAAGATAGTCCAGCAGGCCACGACTCTTGAATATCAGGTTTGTCCGAGCGAGAAGGATGCGCTCTTACTGGAAAATAAGCTCATACTCGAACATAAGCCCACTCTCAATGTCGCTGGCGCCTACTCTTTTCTCTATCCCTATCTGGGAATCAAAGCCGACACCGAACGAAACCATCTCGTGACAATCTGTTATTCCACTTCGCCGGAGATCATGGAAGCCCATGGCTTCGAACTCTTTGGGGCCTTTCGCTCGCGAGACACTGTGGGAGAGGCCTACGATGCCCTGGCTTTTCTTTTGGCATTTATCGGGCATTTGACGCAGGCGGAGCGCAAGCAGTATGGAGAGGTCCCCTACACCCGCATCCTCTGCTTCCGGCAAATGGCCCCGGGCTGGTTTCCCGACCTCAGGAGCTTCTTCAGCGGCCACTCGGGCCGTTGCCTTGAACGGCTGGTCACCGAGCTCCTCGAGAAGACCGATGCGCGGCAACAGGCGGCGGATATTCAGCTCCATCTCAAAAACCTCAAATATTTTTTCGCGGCGGAGGCGGTCAAACTTCGCAAGACGCTGGACCAACACGGCATTCAAACCAGCATGATTCCTCAAAGCGACCGTGATCGCCTCTTTCTCATGCTGGACTGAGTCGGGTCGCCCAAACGGACAGATTGATGGGTTCGTGCAGAGTTTTGGAAACGGCCCCTTTTTTTGAGTAAAAATTTGGGATACTCAAGACGAAATCCTTCAGATTTGATAGCATGATTGATGCATTTCTGAATGACCTTGGAGGAAGCCCTAGTGACGAACCTTAAGCCTGACGTTTCCATCACGACCGCGTTGGAGCGTTCCAAGATCTGCGAAGGATTGGAGCCTGGCCTGCTCGATAGTCTTGCGACACTTTTCCAAGCAGTGACTTTTGCCACGGGATCCCAATTCATCAAACATGATGCTCAAAGCAAAGATATCTTCATCATCGTCAGTGGCATCGTGGAAGTTGAGATTCCAGTCGTCGGTAAATCAGCCAACTCTGCTCTTGCCCGTTTGAAGCCCGGAGACTCAGTCGGTGAGTTTGCCTTGCTTCGCGACGCCCGGCGTTCGGCCACAGCGCGCGCGCTCAATGATGTGACTGCAATCGTCGGCAACAGCTATGAAATCCTCAAGATGTTTGATCAGCAGCCTGCCATGGGCTACTGCGTGTGCCGGAACCTCGGTCGCATCCTTGCCGATCGCCTGACCGATACCAATATGCTGCTTCGCAGTGAGTTGAGTCGTAGTTGAGCGTAGCGACTTGGTAGGGCTCAACCCGAGATTTATTCTCTTCTTCTGAGCGGGTCTTCTAAGTATCCGCTCGCTTCCTTCCTTCTCTCCTCCTTCCCTTGTCAGCCTCGCGCCTCACCCTGCTTAGAAAAACATTTTCCCTTCATTGATGAAAAAATGCGCATTTCATTGGCTTTTGCCGTTCTGGTTTTGCATCACAGCTTTCGATGCGATCAAACGTCTGGCGCTTGGAGCGGATCACATTAATATGGCTCGTCCCATGATGTTTGCTCTCGGCTGCATCCAGGCGCGCAAATGCAACTCCAACCGCTGCCCCGACGAACAACCCCTATTTGGAGGCCGGATTGGTTCCGGCTGCCAAGGATCAGCGCGTCCGCAATTTTCATCGCGCGACGCTCGAGGCCATCGCCGGCATACTCGGAGCAATGGCGCTGGATCACAGGGAACAATTGAGGCCCTGGCAGATCGCGCAAAGGGTCAGTCTTTCGGAGTTAAAGAATTATTCGAAGATCTTTGAATTTATCGGAGAAAACAGCTTAAAACATGAACCGGTATCGCTGATTTTCGAGAATGCGTTGAAGGCGGCGAGTGCGGAAACGTTTCTTTGAAAAAAGCGTAGCCAATTCTCCATTGCCCAAGCTTGGAAACTGACATAGGTTGGGCCTTCTTATTTCCGCATGCCCTAGGATGATTATGCAAAACTTTCTCGATATCCACCCCGAAGTCGCGGCTGCACTCAAAGCCAACAAACCAGTGGTTGCTCTTGAATCGACGATCATTTCGCACGGCATGCCCTATCCGCAGAACCTCGCGATGGCGCGTGAAGTCGAAGGCATAATTCGAGCCGAAGGGGCGATTCCAGCGACAATCGGCATCATCAAAGGCCGCGTAAAGATCGGCTTGAGCGAAAGCGATCTCTTGAACTTCGCACAAAACACTCAGGTGGAAAAAGTTTCGCGACGCGATTTTCCCCTCATCATTGCGCAAGGAAAGGATGGAGCCACGACAGTTGCGGGCACGATGATCGCGGCGGAATGGGTCGGTATAAAAGTCTTTGTTACAGGTGGCCTCGGCGGAGTCCATCGGGGTGTGGATCAGAGCTGGGATATCTCAGCCGACCTCACCGAGCTTATGCAAACCGATGTTAGCGTCGTCTGCGCCGGTGTGAAGTCGATTCTCGACATCCCCAAAACCCTGGAAGTGCTTGAAACAGCCGGAGTGCCTGTCCTCGGTTATCGGACCGACGATTTTCCCTCCTTCTTCACCCGCTCGAGTGGCTGCCCGGTCCTGCAGCGCTGCGATGATCTCAAGACAGTCGCAAAGATTATTCACGCCAAACAAGTTATGAAGCTCAAAGGTGGGCTCGTACTCGCCAATCCCATCCCGGAGGCCGATGCTCTCGAGGTTGCTTTTATCGACAAGGTGATCGCGGAAGCGCTGGCCGAAGCCGACGCCAAGGGCGTATCGGGCAAGGCGATCACTCCTTTTCTTTTAAAGAATATCGTCGAGCGCACGCAGGGGAAAAGCCTCGTAGCCAATATCGCGCTGGTCAAGAATAACGCGAAGGTCGGCGCGCAGTTGGCGAAGGCACTGGCAGAGATAGAAATCTAAATGATGCCGCTGCTCAAAAGCGACGTATGATTTGGGAGAGTTGAAATTCGAGCATAATTTTTAGGAAAAAAACCGTTGAGAAAAACGCTGGGAATTACGGACAGGAAGATAGCGGCCGTGGACGACTGTTACGCCTCTCCACGGCCAACTCATTATGGTTTAGCTTGCTCAACTTCTTTTTGAGTTTCGATTTTTTCTTTTTCAACGTCTTGTTGCGCTTTCTCAACATCTTTTTGCGCTTCAATGACGTCTTTTTGTTGGTCGTGTACTTCTTTTTGCGCATCACGAACGTCTACAGTTCCTTCTTTGCGCGCTTCTTGTTTAGTTTTTGTGCAGCCAACTACAGATAGAACAGTCAAGCTGCCGACAAGTACAGGCGTCATAATTGAACGAAGCATAGTCTAGGTCCTCATAAATAATTTGGGGTACAAACACTGAGTTTTAGGAGACCCACTTGATCCTGTACAAGATATGCATGCATAAGTTTTTCAATTCAACCCGTAAGCGCTCCGGAAGCACTCTTTCGCATTCGCGACATCGCATGGTTTTGAGCGAATTTCCTGGCGAAATTTTGGCTTTTAGGTCTCCAGCGGAAGAATTTTCGCAAAATATTTTGGTTTCCAGTACGGGTCAAAAAGGCCTAACTAATATTTCTTGCATTGACCCGCTTAAAACCTACTACTAGCCTTATATGATGGAGGTTCTTGCTATGAGTTTTGTTCGCGCGAAATCCCCAGCCGCTCAATCGGCATTTGCGATTGTTCAAGGGCTTCAAACTCGTCTGGTCGAAGCTCTCGAATCTGTTCGCAGTGAGCGACAGACTCACGGCTTTCAATCAGTCGACTGGCTTCGCGCACAAGGGACATTCGGTGGCGGCAGTCGCTACGTGGCGATCGATGAACATTATTTCAACCGCTCCTCGGTGAATATTTCTCAGGTGCAGTATGAAGGGGACCCCAGCAAAAAGTTAGGCTCGGCCACGGCTCTGTCGACTATTATTCATCCCAGAAATCCCTTTGCCCCTTCCATGCATATGCACATCAGTTGGACGGCAATGAAAACCGGCGAAGGCTATTGGCGAATCATGGCCGATCTCAATCCCAGCATCCCCTCGGATGCCGATAGAAAGACCTTTGAAATGGGATTGGTCAAAGCCGCAGGGGAAGAGCTTTATCGAGTGGGTAAGGAGCAGGGTGAGCGTTACTTCTTTATCCCGGCCCTTGCTCGGCATCGGGGCGTCGCGCATTTCTACCTCGAGGAATATCATTCGAATGATGCGGCTGCGGATGAGAAGCTGGCCCAAACTTTTGGCGAGACGATCATCGAAACTTATGTCGGCATCTTTCGCCAGGCTCTGGAATCCCATAAAATCGTCACCGCTCACGATCTGAGCCTGCAATCCGCCTATCACTCGCTCTATTTCCTGCAGGTCTTGACGCTCGATCGTGGAACGACCTCAGGTTTATTGGTTCACGATGAAAACGATACAGGGATTCTTGGATCCTTGCCGTCGCACGTGGACAAGGACCTTCTCCACGCCTGGGCCGGCAAACTGCCCGCACTTCAATCCGATCTCCTGGAAAGAATTCTGGGTACATTGAACGAAGGCGATAAAATCGCTATCGTGGATGATGTGGCGAAGTTGAAGATAGCGAAGGTCACGAGGGAGTTTTATAAGGCGCATCCCGAAGCAATGGAGCTGCTGGCGCGAGGCGATCGCATTCCACCGACCCAGGAGAATCATAAGTAAGGTGAGGCTCTCAGAAGTCCTCGTCCTCCTCGTTCACAGCACCTTCCTGCTGCTCAAGCCACGAAAAAGCCGCGTTCAGCCTTTCGTAATTGGGTTCAAGGTAGCGAACACCTATCCCGAGATCGTAGAGGCCGAGCAGGCGGCCGATTTCGGGTATTTCAACATGAGCGGATTCGGCGTTGACGATGCGAACCATCTCTTTCATCGCAGTGAATTCTTCAGGAGTGATACTTCCCCCTTCGCGTTTCCTGCTTAGCAGAGCCTTGTTGAAATCGTCGAGTGCGATCAATATCTCTTCTAATTTTCCCATGCGGCCTGGCCTGTTCTTCAATTCAGATTAACTGTTGGTTTTTTCACCGAGGCCTCGTAGAGCGCCATCGCCTTGTCCATCTGCGCGCTCAGGGCTTTCGCCCGGTTTGCGGGGTCGGGGTGAGTCGAAAGGATTTCGGGAGGACGGGAATCGCTGAGTGCGCCCATTCGTTCCCAGAGTTTCACGGCTTCGCGCGGATCGTAACCCGCTCGAGCCATATATTCCAGGCCTACCTTATCAGCCTCAGATTCGTCGAGGCGACTAAAGGGGAGTTCGATGCCGTAAGTTGTGCCTATACCCATAGCGGCCGCGATTACGCCCTTGTAAGGGGACTCCTCGAAGTTGATAGAGATAAGGGAAAGACCCGTTTGCAGAAGGAGCTGTTGGCTCATGCGTTCAGACGAGTGACGCAGAATAGCATGGCCGACTTCGTGACCGAGGACGGCTGCGAGTCCGGCGTTGTTTGCCGCGACAGGGATGATGCCGGTGTAAACCGCAACTTTACCGCCCGGCAGACAGAAGGCATTGACGGTGGCATCATTGATGACCGAAAATTCCCATTTAAAGCTTTCGCCGGTTGCCGAGGCTATGTTCTGGCCGATAGCGGTAATTTCCGCGTTGAGATTATAGTTCGTGGAGACTTGCGACTTGCTGAGAATATCCACATAGGCCTGCTCGCCCTGGGCATTCATTTCGTCGTCGGATACCAAATTGAGAGTGCGGCGGCCGGCCGAGTTTTGCGCGCACGATAAGATCAGAATCGTCAGAGCGAAGATGGATCCATAGATATATTTCATAAACTTAAAAACCTATTGGTTTAAGGGCCTTGCTTCACAACAAATGTGTTGTATCAGACTTGAGAACGCCTTTGAAAGCCAAGTCTTCGTGCATTTTTTGAGAAGGGTGTAAGGCTCTAAAACCATGAGTGAATTGAACTTAGAGGAGAAAGGCCTGAATCAAAAAAGCGAAGGCTTTTTGGGCCGAAAGAGTAAAAAATATTAAGAGGAATGTGGGAAATATCCTTCGATTGTGGGCTTGTTCCCCGTCTGATCTTAAAAGAGGCGGCTTGGCAACAAATCCTCAGGATGAATGGCAAAAGTGATGAAAATGACGAGAGGCAACTTTCTGGAACTAAGCGATTATTCAGGAAAAAATATGAGCTTCTAAGCTTTCAAGGAGAGCCAGCCGATCCGGCGGCAGCGCGAATCCTTTGGGGGCAAAATTATTTAAAAAAGAGGGCCTTAGCTTGAGCGATCAAAGCTTCGGTCCTCTTTTTCCGTTTCACGAGTGCAAGCTGTCGGACGCTGGCGATCCAGGCGACTTCACACGCCGATTTTGATTGTATTTCTTAGCGAGAACCACTCCGAGGCCGACCACGCCGGCTGCTCCCATCGCGATTTGATAAGGTTTGCCTTTCATCCGGTCGCTCACCTTCTTGGACACATCCTTCATATCATCGTAGACATGACTGTAGCGGTGAGCGATTTCATCGCTGCCTTTGTGAACGAGATCGAGTGCTTTTTGTTTAAGACTCGAGAGTTCGACTGGGGCTTTGGTTTTCTCATTCCCGCTCTTGGCTGTGCGGTCATGGGCTTTCTCATGACTCGCCTTTGTTTTCAACTTGGGCGCTTTGCTTCGGGAACTTCCGGCGGCGCGAGCCTGGCTTTTGCCATGAGGAGCGTGTGAGACGGTTTCGCTCTCATGAATCTGGGGTTCTTCAGGGGCTGCGTATTCAATCTCGTTCTCGTTCTCATCATCCTGTTCTTCGTGCGCTCTGGATTTGATATCCAGGGGAGCTTCCTGAGGAATCCCGGCGAAGTAGTTTTTATCAGATTTAGCATCGGTGGGATGGAGGCTGCGATCACTTGCTTCGGCAAAACTTTGGACAGACATAGTGGGACTCCTTCATTCTGGTTCAAGGCTATATCGCTGTGTTTTTTAAGCTGGCATCTAGCGGCTAAAGTTTAACTTCACAAGTCGCATTAACAGAGTAGCTGAGATGGAAAAGCAAGGTCAATTCTTCATGGCGGATACGGAATGGTAGGGAATGCAGGAGTCGTACATTTAGGAAATAAGCACAGGATTGGGTTTGCTGATCTGACCGCATGGTTTCACGATTTTCAACTTTTTTTGTGCCATTTGCGGGCCTACAGGAAATTACGAGTTGATAAAATGCTAAAAACGGAGATCATCGTCCGACGATCTCCGGTGATTACGAATGTGTGAGCCATTTATTTGGGTAAGCACTCAACGGCCCTTGTTCCATTCGTTCCAGGTCGTCTCCCCGAGAAGGACAAGTTGTTCGCCGTTGAAACGCGCTTTGAAGTAGGCTTTGAATCGATTGCCCAACATATCCTTCGTTTGGTCATCGAGGGGCTTTTCAATATCCACCAGCCGATCCTGGCTATGAATCGTGATCATCTCGGTTTTGCGTTTCGATCCTTTGACTGTTTCAAACTTAACAACGATCTCGTTGGCTCTCTTCATCTTGGGCAAGTCCTCCTCTAGAAAAACTAGCTCAGAACAGCCACATTGCACAAATATAAAAGGAGCCTCAACGAGAGGCTCCTGCTAGTCCGGGAAGGTTTTAGAAGTTCAGAGTGAAATTCTCAATGATTGACGTAGTTTTCTTCTGTCTCCGTCGTTTCTATGTAGGTTTCGGCATCGCGACAATAGATGTGCGACAGTTCTTCCACCCGTGAAAGGACATGAGCCATGCTCGCCAAAGGGGGATAGTAGAAGTAGCCCTTCTGGTGGCCGCTGCCGTAGTAAATGTGTCTTATTCCATCGGCGTAGCCGTATCCGTAGGCGAAGACTTTGAGATCGAGTTTATCGATGTCGCCGCCGGCATCCGCGTTGCCGCTGATATTTTCCAGAGCCAGAAATTTCAGTCCGCCGCCTTCACTTTCTTTAGGCTGATTGGTCGCTTCGTAGAAGAGGTAGAGATCGTTGGCGTTGCCTGGACGGAAGACTTCAATTTTCCAACTCATCGCCTTGAGATCACCCAATCGATAGTCTCCGTCTTCAAATTCCACATAGTCTGTTTCGTAACGATCTTTTGGAATCCCTGAGTGGCTGCCTTTAACATAGGGGTCACGAAACGGTGCTGTTGTGTATTTCATAGTGTGTGGTCCTTTTGGGTGTATTGCGGGTTGCTGTCTGATCTTGATTCGCCCGAAAAGCCTAAGATTCGATTAAGATTTTCTGCTGAACGATCTGAGAATTTTTGGTGTTTCTTCTCTCTGTTCGTATTTTATCGCACTGCGCTACGCACCGCTAGAGTACCGCGAAAGTAATTCAAAAGCATCTTGCATTCATTGCTTATTGAAGAGGATTTTTTGAATTCGCTCATTATTAAAAGAGCTTAAGAACTCGGTCGAAAATCCGCAAAGATAGTTTGAAAAACATGCGCTGCAATGGTTTCACGATGTTTCAAAAAAGGGCTGGCTATTGTGGAAAAATGGATGATTCGATCCATTCACGAGAATGATATTGTAGAAGTCTCTACCTATATAACTCTTGGTTTTAATTTCGGCGAGACTCACCGGCGGTTCACCGTGGGTATCGCCACAGTTTTCGCCACCCCTTGAGAAAAATGATGTATTTGTCCTCCGTATCAATATCTTACGCTGTCTGGGGATTTCGGCCTACGCAGTATTCGTAAAGAAACTTAAGGAAGGGTTGGAATGATGGGTCTAATGTAGGGCGTGAGTCCAATGATTCACTTAGGAGCTAAAAGATGACAGTGGAACAAAATCCTCGAAATGATAAACCGTCTGATTATCCAGATGGTCCTATGCGTCAGCGCGATCCCGAACCGGATAGGATACCAAGGCAGGATACCAATCCGATGCCCAACAGCGCTCCGGCTCAGCCTTCTTATCCGAAAACAGTTCCTTCCGATAATCCGCGTTAGGAACAACAACAAAAAAAAGAGAGGACAAAAATTGTCCTCCCTTTTCGAATGGTGCGAAGAAATTCTTAGAGTTCCGAACGAAGCGCAAAGCGCCAGATCTCGGGACTGCCGAGTGCCAACTGGCCTTGTGCGGCGGAGGCCCAGTAGCGATGATCGCCAATGTTCTCAACGTTCACACTAAGTGATGTGCGGCTTTGCGTCAAAGGCAGTTCGTATTGAAGGCCCGCATCGATACGAGTCCAGGGATCCAGTGATTTGGTGTTGGCTGCATCCACGAACTGTCGAGAGAAGTGATAAAGGCCAAGGTTTGCCGAAAAGCCTGCGCCGATCCGATAATCCGCGAGGAGGGGAAGCGTAAGTTTCGGGACGCCGGCCGGCGCCTTGTGTTGAATCGCTCCCGCTTTTACAACGCGCGGATCCAGCATCATGATGCCACCGGTGAGACTTAGATCACGGCTCGCATGACCGTTGACGCTAAGCTCGATGCCTTGGTTTCTCTGCAAACCGCTTTGACCATAAACGTTGCTGGCCGCATCCAGATATTCCAAATCCCGTTCGATCTGAAAGAGAGCAGTCGTCACGAGCAAGTCCTGATCGAGCTTGGTTTTCGCGCCGACTTCGACCTGACGGCTTATGATGGAAGGCATGATCTCGCCTGCGTTTGCAGCTGTCGCAGGAGCCGTTCCGCCCCGTTCAAGGCCTTCGACGTAGGAGACGTAGGTTGTGAGGGCCGTGAAGGGTTTGTAAGTTAATGCAGCAACAGGAGATGTCACAGTATCAGACTGATTCAGGACCTTTGTACCGCTCGCGACATCGTAGTTCTCGAAATGGAGCGTCGTGTTCTTCGCTGCGAGGAGAAGATTCCATTCCGGTAGGAACTGAATGCTGTCACTGAGTGCATAACTTCGAGAATCGGAACGACTGAGGCGACCATTTTTGGTCGCGAGAAGTGCGGGACGATCCACGTAAACCGGTGCGTAGAGGTTTGAGTTAATTGCTGTCATGGGTTGACCCACCGACATCTTATAATCGTAGCCATTGCCCAGGAAGGCAAGGGTGACATCGTGATGAATCGATCCTGTGTCCTGGCTCGTCTTCAGGTAAGCATTGCCGCCGAAGAAAGGCTCATAGTTGGTGCCGCGGCCCTGGCGGGACGGACGAAGAATCATATCGCCGGCTTTGTTGATGATCAAACCTGTGCCGGTAGAAAGAATGGTCCCACGACGTTCGCCGTAGAGAGTGTCGATCGTGAAATTCCAATTTTTCGCAATATCCCATTGGAAGGATCCATAGCCGTAGTTCCACTCCTGAACCAGGTAGGACCATTTTTGAAAATGGTTTTGCGAGGGGTTGGGCGCTTTGGGAACAGGAGCATTGGCGCCCAGCACGAATCCATTTTGGTAGCCTTCATTTCGTACATTCACGGCGTCGTAACCGAAGTTCACGCGCATGCTATCTGAGATGTTGTAGCTCAAAGCCAGAGCGGCAACGTTTCTCTTGTCATGGCCACCTTGGAAGGACTCGCCATTTTCATTCGCGAGATTCAGACGAAGACCAAGGTCCTTGCCAGCGCCAAATCTCCGGCTGAGGTCCACAGCACCCGAGATGATGCTTTTTTCGCGGTTGCCGACCATGATCGCAGTCAATGGTTCGGCCTTCGGAGCCTTTGGAACGATATTGACCGAACCACCGACCGAAGCTGAGGGACTGAAGGCACCGAGAGCGGCGCTGGGGCCTTTGACCGTATCGATGTGGTCGATGCTATAAAGCTGACCGAGAGCGCCTGAAAACATCGCTCCGGGGCCGATGCCATTGAAGGTCACAGCATCCGGTCCGGCAGGGAAGCCGCGGAAGCCGATTGTGTGGGCCGTGAAACCGCCCGCAGGCGTGACATTCGTAACAGCCGGATCATTGCGAAGAACCTGGTTCACCGTTACCGATTGCTGCCTGTCAATCGTCTCGCGACTGTAGCTGCTGATCGTAAAGGGGGTATCGAGAATCGATTGGTCACCGAAGATTCCGACCCGAGGCTTCTGGCCGGCGCGTGTGCCCTGGACCGTAATTGTTTCCGCAGCCGCTTTGGCTTCAGCATCGGGTTTGGGCGATTCAGATTCCTTCTTTTCCGCATCAGAACTCTGGGCAAGAGCAGCTACGTTAGGAGCGAGGAGACCGAGGAGAAGGAGTTTGCTTAACTTGCTCATGATATTTCTTAATCCTTGAACAGTATGATATTGAAGCCGCACCTTAACATGGAGATAGAAGAGGCGCAGCTTTGAAGATGTAATGATTCTATTTATACCCGTGGCAGGAGGGACAGAGGAGAGGAAGGTCACCTGCCCAGGCTAGCGTTACAAAAATCTCCACTAAAAAAAGGAAGCTCAACCATGAGCTTTCTTCTCAGTAACATAACATGAGAAACCTATCAACGACCTGTGACCGAACCCGATGGTTGGACAGGTTGTGATGGGGACTGAGGCGATGTCAATGGTTGCAAATCACGAGGCAGCTCATTACGAACCTGCCCATCCGTGGGAATGGGATTACCATTGATGTCGAGGCTCACAGCTGGAGCCGGCTGTCCTGGACGGGTACTTGGGTTGGTCGTTTGACCCGGACGGTTGCTGTTTGTTGTTCGTGAGGCTTGATTGACCGCAGAGTTACCCGGTGCAACCTGATTACTCACGGTCGTACCCGGACCCGAAGTCACCTGACGATTGCCGTAGATATCAGTTGTCGCGGTCTGACCGGCAGGACCGAAAATTCCGGGACCTTTCGAAGGACCAAACACCCCTCCTGCACCAGCCTGTTGAGGCGACTGAGCCGGATTCGCCAGAACGGCATTCTGTTGAGCGGCCTGTGCATCACGAGCGCCCTGGACATCAGTCGTTGTCACAGATGGATCAACATTCAGTCCCTGTGTTGGGATCGTGCCGGGGGTCCCTGTCGTTCCTTGAGCGGGAGTAACAGGGGTTCCAGTGGTTGCCGGAGTTACAGGATTGGTCTGGCCTTGAGCAAAAAGACTTGAGCTAAACGGTACAATCAATGTTCCTAAGATTGCGAGAGTCGTTATTTTCATAGGAATTACCTTTCGTTGAATCATGAATCTGCATCAGCTTAAGATTGCGTGAGGCGGAGAGTCAATGTCGGCAAGGGTAGACGGGCTGTCGCTTGTAGCCTTCAAGCGCCAATTTGATGGAAACGATTGCCCAGCAATTGCAGGGAGTTTTCTAAAAACCACTCGGCGCGATTCACCAAATCGAGACAGGTCCTAAGGCGAACAATATTTTTACGGTAAACCCTTAGGCGCGCCAAAGACCACAGAAACGAGCCTAATCGGACAGAGCAGCGTGCTCCGTTTCGAAAAATTGGGAGGTTCTGGAACCGTACTTCAGGTTATAGAGTTGCGTCTTGCCTTCGAGCTTTGCATCTCGATTCAGCTACCAGAAGGTAGCCATTCACTGCCACGACCTCCTGAATGCCATCGATATGCATGTGTTTGCTGCGAAATTGCCTCAGAGCTTTAACCTGGGCTTTCGCCTCTTCAAAGGTTTCGGCGGTGATAGAGTGATTCGCGTGATTTTCGTAAATCGTAGTCGTGTCGGCAGAGTCGTAAAATCCGCAATGAACAAGATAGAGTTTCACAAACTGGCGCCTTAGTATCCTAACTGGCACCCATCGATACTTTAATTATTCTGAACTCTGTAAGCAGCATTCAAAATCGTCACATAATTCGCAAAGTCCTGACGGGCCTATTTTCAAAGGGATATGCCGGATACAATTGAATCTTCGAACACAGATGTTCGCAACTAAAGGCTGGCGCGGAGAATTTAAAATCTGGGATAAAGGAATGTTCTGCATTCCTGTTGATCGATTGCACCTGATCCCTGATGACTGGAGACACAATTTTATGAGTTCAAAGATCCAACTCTATTCGCTCGGAACTCCCAACGGCCAGAAAATTTCGGTCGCACTTGAAGAAATGGGACTGCCCTACGATGCACACAAGATCGATTTCTCCAAGGATCAGCAGCACTCGCCTGAGTTTCTTGCCATCAATCCCAACGGCAAAATCCCAGCTATTGTCGATCCGCTCAGCGCCGATGGCAAGCCCCTCACAGTCTTTGAATCCGGGGCGATTCTCATTTACCTCGCCGAGAAGTCGGGCAAATTCCTCTCGACCAATCCAAGGCTCCGTAGCGAGACTCTCCAGTGGCTCTTCTTTCAAGTGGGCGGCGTAGGACCCATGTTTGGGCAGTTTGGGCACTTTTTCAAACATGCTGTCGATAAGTGTGATCATCCTTATCCCAAGAAGCGTTATACTGATGAAACGAGACGTCTTCTCGCGGTTCTGGACGAACATCTTCAGGGCAGGGACTTTCTGGTCGGTGGTGAATATTCGATCGCGGATATGGCAACCGTGCCTTGGGTGGATGCTCTAGCGGCTTTCTACAACGCCGGTGAAGCTCTCAAGCTCATAGAGTTCAAGAACGTCAATGCCTGGACTGAACGTGTGAATAAACGTCCGAAGACAGCCGCGGGAATGAAGGTTTTATCCGTTCAATAGTGAGGTTTCCAGAAGGCTGCAGAAATGGCCAAAGAACTGGACATGACTCTGGGAGCGCCCTGCTCCCTTAGGCTGTTTAATTCAGTGCGATCTTCGATCAGCCCCCGTAGCCAACGACGGATGGAGGAGGGGTCTTGCCATCGACGATTTTACCGCCACCGAGTTGACCGTAGCTGTTTGAGCCCCAGCATTTCAGTGTTGAGTCGTCGAGGATCACACAGCTATGCAAGCGACCTGCCGAAAGCGATTTGATTACGCGACCATTGCCAAAGTTGATAGCTGTTTGCGGAGGCAGGAGACGGTTTGTGAGATCGCCGTAACCCAATTGTCCCTCTTCGTTGCCACCCCAGCACTGAACGTTGCTGTCATCCATCATCACACAGGTATGAGACAGACCACCGGAGACTGAGAGGACGTTGCGTGTGCCGATGTCGACAAAGGACGAATCGGGAGCGAGACGATCGACGATATCCCCGTAACCGAGCTGGCCTTGTTTATTGCGGCCCCAGCACTTCAACGCGCCACCGGCGATCACGGCACAGGTATGGTAGGCTCCACTATTTACTTCCAGAGCTTTGAGATCCTGTCCGAGGTTGATTGCATCTCTCGCAGGCGCGCTGCGAATGAGTCTGTCGCCGTAACCAAGCTGACCATTCGCATTGTTGCCCCAACATTTGACTGTGCTGTCATCTAAAAGTGCACAGGTATGATAGGCGCCGAGACTGAGAGATTGCGCTGAGCGTTGGCCGCCAAGATCGATAGAGACGACCGGTGGAAGCAAACGGTTTTGGTAGTCGCCATAACCGAGTTGACCCGCGGAGTTTGCGCCCCAGCATTTTACACTGTTGTCATCGAGGATAGCGCAGGTGTGAGCGAAGCCGGCGGAAAGAGATTTTGCCGTGCGGCCCAGACCGAGATTGATCGAAGTCGCAGCGGGTGTTCCCCGGCGAATCGTATCACCGTACCCGAGTTGACCCGATGCATTTTGACCCCAGCATTTGATGCTGTTGTCTTCCAGGATTGCGCAGCTATGAGCGTAGTTTACAGCGACCATCGTCGCTTTTTTCCCGGCTCCAAGATTGATCGGGAACGAAGGCGGCATGTAGCGGTCGGTGCCTTCACCAAATTTATTGTTGTCGCCGTAGCCAAGCTCTTGGGCGTAGTTATAGCCCCAGCAAGCAACCGATGAATCATCGAGAACCGCGCAGGAGTGAGAACCACCGCTCGCCACTTGTTTGGCAAAGACCCGAACATCGTAGTCGAAGAAGATGTGAACGCTGTCCTGGGTGCTGTTGCCCGCCTGATCTGTGACGTTCAGAGCGATTTCATAGCTACCTGCTTTATCGACGATCATTGCTGTATCTTCGGAATCCTGCGAGGAGAAGAGCACCTTGCCAGGACCGGAGATTTTTTTCCAAGCGTAGACAACGGCTCCACTGCTGCTGGCATCGATCGTTGCGCGATAGCGACTGTTGAGATCCTGTCCGAGTTCGAGCGTGGGTGCGGTCGTGTCCCAGGTGAAATTCACTTCATCGAAAGCGGTGACGCCACTGTCGGTTGTGATGGTCAGACGGAGCACATAGCTTCCGTCCTGGCTGGCGCTCACGCGAGTATCTTCCTGGTTCGCGGCTGAGAAGACGATGCTTCCGGGACCGGATACCTTCGACCAGCTAAAGGATTTCGCATCGATCGATGCGGCGTTGATGAGGACTTCCTTGTTGGTGTTGATATCCTGGCCAATCGCAACGGTTGGAACAGTCGTTTCCCAGATGAAAGTCATATCGGCAGCACAGCTATTGCCGACTTTGTCAGCGGCTGTGAGACGAACGACGTAAGAGCCGTCAAGGTCTGCAGCGATCGATGTCATACCTGTTTTTGGAGCGCTGAAGGCCAGTGTGCCGGGACCTGAGACCTGGGTCCATTCCACGCTACTTACATCGCTGGGTAGGTGGCCATCAATCGTCATCGCCTGGAAAGTTTTGACTTCGTTTGGCAGGACCGGGCAAGGCGCGACCGTATCCCAAAGGAGTTGGACATCGTCAAAAGCCTGGGTTCCATCGGCACCGGTCACGGTGAGGCGGAGCCAGTAAAAGCCATCGCGATCCGCACTGACAGCCGTATCTTCTGTTTCGGGGGATTGAAAGTTTAAAGTGCCTGGGCCCGCGAGTTGTTCCCACTCCCACTTCACGGCGTTGCTGGATTGGGCATCGATAAATATTTCGGCGTTCGCATTGCGAAGGGGGCCGGCATCCACCTTGGGTGGTTGGTCGAGCTTTGCGCCGGTGCTAACAGCATCGCCTGAATCCGACCCAACCGCGAGAGCAGCGGAGCCACCTGATTTGTGTTTCTTGTGGCAGGCACCCGTGCATGCAAGGGAAGCTATAAGAATACCGACGGCAACACGAGTCGCAGTGGGGAAGAATCGTACCTTCTTTCCTGTTTGACGAGCTACGGTTTCGACCCGCTGGACCTCAATGTCCGACTTGTAGTGTTTCATCGCGTGGGTTTCCTCTAAACATTACGAACAGGATCTTCAGCAAACGTTTTATCGGAAGGGTTAGAGATAAAGTCTAAAATCTAATTTTAAATCACGCGATATCAGATGGATAGGAAGGGTGCTATTTCCTTTAGGCTGGCGAAACACATGGATGCGTTTTTGATTTCAATCCTATTTCGAGCCGTAGGATTTCGGGATTTATGAGAGATCCTGGAGTGTTACTTGCGCTCGCAAACCTTTTGCAAGCATGCGAAGGGTCGAGTCTCAAAGGCCTTGCAACTATTACAGCAAGTAAGAATAAAATGGCGGCAGGAAATGGAGAGAATGCAAAAGGTCGATCGGTGCCTTGTCCTTTGCAAAGTCGCGTGTTTTGTTCAGATAGAGAGTGTTGTCCTCCCGTGGACCTATATCACCAAGTAGGGACGATGGAACGGCCGATTCACGGCTTAAAAAACCCTTCAAATGCAGCTGCTCTCTGGGTCTTGGCTGGATTCGGGTCGTGCTTTTGAACCAGTTCCCAAGCCACTTTCTTAGCTCCGGATTGGCATGCATTCATAATTGCTTCGTGTTCAGCCGGAGAGATCTGGGAGAGGGTGATCCATTTCTCTCGCCATTCCTCTGCGGTGACAGCTTTCGAAAAGCGGCCCATATTCTCCAGATCTTGAATAAGAGACTGAACGATAAAATTCATCTTCCGCTCCTTTCCCAAGTGTTCAACCCATATCCGTCTTTATATCTAAATCTTCAGCATGAGGTCAAAATAAACTGATCGCGGCCCGATCATTTGATAAAAGTGAGCGGCATGAAAATTCGCAACTTAAACTTTCGGCCTGTACACGATATCAAGAGTTGTAGGAATTGCCAGATTCCAATCGATTCCACATTGGAGCAAAAATGACAGGTGATAACATTCGATGCAAATCGTGGCAGGGTATGCGGCCGCTCATAAGAGCGGCGCTGGCAACGGCACTCTTCCTACCCGGCCCCATTCTCCTGGCCAAGGATGCCGACAGCAAGAGCGTGAAACCTGCGCCATGGGAAGAGCTGAGGCAACAGCTCCGGTCCACCCGCAACTTTCGTCTGGGTGCACCTTTCAATTTTAAAATCCTGAAAGACGGCTCGCGCGTCCTCTATCAAAAAACCGTTCCGCCATCGACGGCCGCAGCGGTCTATCAATTCGACATTCGAAATGGAACGGAAACCAAGCTTCTCGACGCCGAGATGCTTGCCGCAGGCAGCGGACCTGTCTCAGCAGAAGAACGCGCCCTCCGCGAACGTCTACGGCTCATGACCACTGGCATCAACTTCTTTGCCACGGATCCAGAAGGTCGATGGATTCTCACGCCTCTCAAGGGCAAACTCTTTGTCTGGGACACAGCCAAGAACAAGGCGACGGAGATTGGCCAAGGCCAAGGCTCGATTTTCAGTCCCAAACTTTCCGCTGATTCCAAGAAGGTTGTCTTCGTGCGTGATAGTAACCTCTATGTCACCGACCTGCTTGGATCCAAGACCAAAGTGCTGACCAAGGGCGGGACCGAAGAGAAAAGCTTCGGCGTTGCGGAGTTCATCGCTCAGGAGGAACTCGAACGTACCGATGGCGTCTGGTGGTCGCCCGATAGTAAGACTGTGCTTTATGAAGAAGTCGATCAATCGAAAGTCGAACGCCTTTCGATCGCTGATCCCTTCCGCCCGGATGGCGAACCGCAAAGACCTTTTTATCCCCGTCCGGGTAAAGCCAATGCCAAGGTTCGTTTCGGCTTTGTGTCGGCGGAGGGTGGAAAGACCACCTGGATCGATTTCGGCAAAGAGGATTTTGAATACGTTAGCACCGTGCGCTGGACGAAACATGGTCCTCCCACATTCTTCCTTCTGAACCGTTTGCAGAACAAGGCGCGCCTCGTTTCCGCCGATCTGAAAAGCGGCAAAACCACGGTCCTCCTGAACGAAAATGATTCCGCATGGGTCGAGATACATAACTCGATTCCCATCTGGTTGCCCGACGATAAAGGCTTCCTCTGGCTCGCCGACAGCAGTGGCTCCCGACAGTTGGAACTTCACGACCGGGCGGGCAAACTCATCCGTGCGTATCAACTACCCAAACTTCAGGTCAAAGACATCGCGGGTGTAACCGAGGACGGCAAGAGTGCTTTCGTCGAAGTCGCTGTCGACAGTGCGCATGCGAACCTCATCCGGATCGATCTGGAGAGCGGCAGCTTTAAGAATGTTGCGCCGAACAGCCCCAGCAGTCTGGACGCGAGTTCGGATTTCGAACACGGGCTCTATGTCGGTCGGGAAGCGTCGATCGATGGCCAGGATAAGACCTGGCTCCGAAGTTGGGATGGAAAGACGGAGAAACTGATCCCAAGCGCTGCCGCTGAACCGGTGATGAAAGCCAACGTCACCCTTCAGACGACAGGTCCGGACGCGGTTCAAACCGCTATCGTGCGACCCAGTGACTTTGTAGCGGGCAAGAAATATCCCGTTCTCGATCACGCCTACGGGGGACCCAGCTCCCTGATGGTTCGTTCGTCAGGGCGCGCCTACCTCGAGGATCAGGTGATTGCAGATGCCATGCAGGCGATCGTCGTGCGTATGGATACGCGCGGGACACCGGATCGTGGGCGAGAATGGGAAAAGGCGATCTCGCGAAAATTTGGATCGTTGCCGGTCAATGAACATGCCGAAGTTTTGAAGCTCCTCGTCAAACAGTTTCCTGAGTTTGATGAAAGTCGAATTGGGGTCTACGGTTGGTCCTACGGTGGATATTTTGCCGCTTATGCAGTCCTGGCTCGACCGGATGTCTACAAGGCTGGCGTTGCCGGGGCTCCGCCTGTGGATTGGACCGACTATGATACGGCCTATACCGAGCGCTTCCTGGGTCTTCCCGGCTCAGATCAAGCCGCCTACGAGTCGGCTTCAATTCTCCCGCTGGTAAAAGCCGCGAAGGCGCAAAAATCGCCGCGTCCCTTGCTTATTATCCATGGGACGGGTGACGACAATGTCTTCTTCTTCAATTCACTGAAGCTGGTCGACGAGATGGAGCGTCAGGCTCTGCCTTATGAATTTCTGCCGCTCATGGGCATGACCCATATCATTCCTGATGAAGCCCTGGACTCAAGACGTTTTGAAAGAACAGTGCAGTTCTTCCGTCAGCATTTTGCCAAGGTATCAGAAGCCCATCAGGAGTAAGTGCAAAGGCAAAGTATCGGATTCTGATACTCTATCTTGAAATGAGTGACACATCACGAAACGGAATGCTCGAAGGGAGACCCCATGTTTTGGAAATACCTCTGGCCACTTGGCTTTTTGGCGCTTTTTGCCTGCCAAACCCCTAAATCCAATTACGACGCCATCAAAGAGGGTCTGAACAATCGCTTTCATACCCCTTACATCGATAGCCAGCCTTACGATGTGTATTACGCCACCAACCGTTCGACTGTCGGCAATGCGACTGCCTGTAACAACTCGGTCTATGGTGTGACCACAGGCAAGGATCTCACTTTTGGTGTATGCCGGGTGCAGGTGCCGATCAATCGTCCTGTCGGTTCTTTGAGCAGCAGTTCCGACCCCAACTCAGACACGCAGATCAACTTTCAGATCGCTCAACAGGAGGCTTTCGATGAGCCGGCCTTTACCGCCGCTCTCGCCGCCTCGACATCCGATGAGATCCTCATCTTCGTCCACGGTTTCAATGTCCGCTTTGAAGAGGCCGTCTATCGCGCTGCCCAGCTCGGCTTTGACGGCAAATATCAAGGTCAGCTCGTGCTCTTTTCCTGGCCGGCAGGTGCGGTGGATCGCCTTCTCCAGGGGGTCTATCTTCTGCAGACTTATAAAGAAAACAAGGCCAATGCCGCTGCCAGTATCGAAGCCTTCAAGCGTGTCCTCACGGCCGCTGCGGCCACCAAGAAACGGATTCACGTCGTCGTCCACAGCATGGGCCATCAAGTGGTCCTTCCCGCGCTTGCGGATCTGGCCGGCACGTTCCCGCCCAAGACCATTCAAGAGCTGATCCTCAATGCCCCTGATTTCGCTGTTGATGACTTCAAGAAAATTCTGCCTGCGATCCAAAGCATAGCCGCACGGACAACCGTCTATTGCTCACCCAGCGATAATGCTCTGGCCGCTTCGATGCGGGTCAACGGCAACGCTCGATTGGGAAGCTGTTCGATCATGGACGGTATCGATACGATCGATGTCAGTGGTGTTGATACACCGGTGCTGGGCCTTGGCGGACTTGGTCATGGCTACTATGCGGGGCGTCCCATCATTGGGGATGTGACGCAACTTCTGCTGGGAATGGAAGCGCAGCGGCGCATGTTCATAAAACGAACTGTTCCCGCTCTGCAATCCAACTTCGCTCTCAGACCTTGATTTCGGCAAAGGAGAAAGCCGCTCAGGCTTCCTTGCTGACCAAGAATTGCGCGTGCGTTCCAAAGGACGGGCGGGATTGGAAGATGCTCTGCGGGGCATTGGGAAAGCCGGTGGCACGATGGCGGTGAATTGGGATTTCAAACGAACTCTGAGCGTTGGCGATCTCGGCACAGGTTACACCGTATCGAACGATCTCCACAGAGCGGCGAAGGATCAAAGCGCACCTGTCAATCTCGATGATCTTTGGCAAAAACTTGGCGTGGAAAAGCAGAAGGATGGATCTGTTCATTCCGACGACGTTGCTCCTCTTGCATACCTACGGAAAGCGATGATTGGAAGGAAATAGCTGTATTTCCCGATTGGTGAGATTCCCGAGATTTCCCTGTAAGCTTCCAAAACAAAACAGCTTATTTAGACAGAGTCAAGTCGATGAAGCTTCTTTTGGTGGTCTTTAATCCCAGCAATGGAGATTATGAATGCGTACAATCCCCAGTCGGGCCGAAGGAGGAACTAGTCATGGATGAGAAAATTCCAGCAGTTGAAATAGCCAAGAGATCCTGGTCTGAAGGTATTTGGATGTATCTCTTTCAAGATTCCGAACTCCAGCAAGGTAAGAAGCATGTTCTTGTCGTGCTTGCGCCCGATCGCAATGAGCCAGCCTTCGAAGCAATGGCCAAAGAATTCAAAGCCGTTGAAAAAGAACTCGATGAAGTTCACAACCTCCGTGTGTTCTTTGAAGATCATCCGGGTGGATTTCTCCATGAGAAATTCGCATTGGCACCGCAGGCCTTTCATTGGTACCTGATCGACATCCATGGCAACGATGTTGCTGAGTCCAACAAAACAATCTCGGTGGGCGAAGTGATCCGTCGTCTTAAGGGTGATCACCATCTTGAAGTTTAGTTTTGTCGGCACGAACTTCGTTTGCTTTGAAAGAGATCAAGTTTCCGAACTAAGTTATTCCGAAAGCTGAAATCAAGAAGGTCCTGAGCATCGCGCTCAGGACCTTTATCATTTACGGCTCTTATCGCCCTTGAATCATGCCTTGGTTAGGTCCCTGATCGTGATCTTGCTATCTGTCAGTGCGTTGCCGCTACTGTTTGTGATACTGATGCTGGCATCGACCTTCGCTTTGTCGGTCGGCATTTCAGCTAAATTTACATTTATGTTGTAAAGCTGGTCCTGCAGGAAGTAGGGCGCACGCAAGGGGCCGCCGGGATGATTCTTCCATTCCTGAACAGGAAAGAAGGCATCTCGATTGAATACGATCGGTTCGAAATCGCGCCCTCTCAGGACCCCAATCTCTGAAGGCAGGCCTTTCCCGGATTTCGCGGATCCCGCTGCCATGATCGGGTATCTCCCGAATGGGGCGAGCGCTCTTGGTTTCGGAATCAGTACGTCCCGTCTTGCAAGAAGTGGCGGTCAGCAAAACCATCGACGACAGAATCAGGCCTAACGTTCTCATCCCAGCTCCAGAGATAGGGACGTTAAATTCGATCTTTTCAGTAAAAATTACGCATACTTATCGAATACTATCGTTACTCACTCTCCATGATCCGCGTTGGACTGACAACACGAGGAGAATTTTGCCCACTCATATCGCTTTTTCTACATCTTCGCTACGATTTTAATAAGCGTTTAGGTTTTCCATCGGAGATATGAAATGTTTCGAATCAAGTTTGTTTTATCTGGAGCATTAACACTCGCTCTTGCCATTTCCATGGTTTCCTGCCGAAGTACCTCAGATTCAAATGCGAGTCTTTCCTCCGCTAAACAGAGTACGGTTCAGAGTCCTAACCAAGTGGCCAAGATCCCACAAATTGTACGTTTTACGGTCTGGTTGGACGTTCTTGATAAAGATATTGAGGGAATGACTCCGGAAGCATCAGCCGAGAAGCTGGTCGCGGGCTCCGCAAGGTCAGGCGTCTTCAATCTGCAGGGTCTGGCGCGCCTCTACTCCGACACAGATCTTAAATTCGACAAAGCCAGAAAGCGCTTCAAAGACCTTGAAGACGGCATCGGCGGTTATATTAAGTGGGACGATCTCCTTGAGAAGGCCAAGAAAAACAAGTCCGCTGACGGCGTATTGAAAAAGCTCCAGAGCAAACGAGCTATAGCCAAGAAAGCCTTGGAAAAGGTCCTGGTTTCGGAAAAATTTATTCCTAAGGATGGCGACCCGGGATATCTTGCCGATTTCCGTGCCTTCCTTTATGCCTTCCCCTGGAAGTCCGTGAAGGAGGATCGCAAGATCATGTTGAGCACTTTGTCGGCTCAGCTCGAAGAGATTAAATCAACGGCTTATGATTTCGCTCATCTGGAAGAAGGTAACGGCATCCACGAGTTCCGTCGCAAGCTGCGTTGGTTCTCAATGGAAGCCCGTGCTCTAAACGGTTTGGTCGTCTTGAAGCCAATCGCCGAAGGCTGCCCGGTCGCAGCCTATAAAGATCTCCCGACAAGCGAATATGCTAAATCGAAATACGGAGTTCTCCCAAGTTCCGCAATCGAAGCCGATCCCGTTCCCCTTACGCCTTGTCTCTACGTTAAGATCGCAGCCGAGATCGCTAGAATTGGTGCGATCAAAGACGGTGTCGAAGAAGCTGACAACAACACTGAGGGCGAAGCGTCCGACGGTGCGAGTCAGAAAGAACAAGACGCGGTTCGTGCCGTACTCGAAGAAATGTTGAGCAATAAAGTCTTCGATCTGCTCCGGGCGGAACTCGCTCTCGGCAGCAACTAAATTATTCATAAATTCCGGAAAAGCCTGATTCGAAAGAGTCAGGCTTTTTCTATAAATAATTCTAAGCCCGAATATGTCATGGCTCAGTCAATGCAAATGCTGGCGTGTCTAGTAGAAGGTTTCGGCAACAAAGTTACTGCAATTCTCATTGGCGCAAGGA
The DNA here is from genome assembly GCA_014377445.1 of Oligoflexus sp. Lineage (GTDB taxonomy): Bacteria > Bdellovibrionota_B > Oligoflexia > Oligoflexales > Oligoflexaceae > Oligoflexus. Next base: position 3,434 of record JACMPP010000122.1, on the reverse strand, counting down.
TACATGAGGGTAGCTCACGGCCAACATCGATTTGATCTGGGCGACCGCCGTATCGATAGAGCGAAGCTCCGGATGCGAGCTTTGACTCCTTCAGATAGTCTGAAGCTTCTTCAGCTCCTCCGCAGCCTTATCAAAACCCGGATTGATTTTGAGTGCTTTTTTGAAATGAACGATGGCGTGAGGCTTATCATTCTTCTTTTTATAGGCGATTCCCATATTATAATGAATAGCATAGAGGAATTTACTTTCGGTAATCTGCTCGATGGCCGCTGAATACATTCTTATTGCCCCATCCAGGTCATCACCCTTTGAAAGCTTGGCTCCTGCATTGTTAAGAAACTGGATGAGCGATTTTTCATCATGACTTTTGCTCAGAGTCTCCACCAATCCATCATAATCGCCATCTTTTATTTTGATCTCGGCAGTGACTGTCGCTGCGGTTTTGTTCGTTTCATCGAGTCCGCTCAGTTTGCCCATGATGCGTTTGGCTTCGTCATAACGCTCTACCGCGAAGTTTGAAAGTCCGGCATTCTCGAGGAGCTTGATACTGTAGGGACTGATCTCGGCAAGCTTGCTCAGCAGGTTCGCGGCAGCCGTATGATCGCCTTGGGCCGTATAGAGCTGGGCGAGCTTGTGGGCGGCCGCGGCTGACTTGGGATTGAAGACCAGAACCTTCTTGTAAACTTCACTCGCAGCTTGGTATTCAGCTTTCGCTGCTTTAATGTCACCGCTCAGTAAAAGTGCCTTTTCGAGGTCAGGATTGACTTTGAGTGCTTCGTTGATACTTTCTTCGGCCATCTCCGCTATGCCACTGGAGAAGGCGGTCTTCGCTTCACGGTAGAGCACTTCCCCGGGCGAAAGATTGTTTTCCATTTGAATCATATGCTTGAGTTTTTCAATCAGGGCTGCCCCAACGAAGGGCGCTGCCGATACATATTCAATGTCGTATTCCGCCATGACGTTAAGCAATTTGTTATCGAGCTTGTCACACACAAACATCTGGGGCTCGAGACCATAGTTTCCTGTCATGCGTAGTTTCTGGATCAAGATGATTCCACTCATCTTCGGCATTTCCATGCGTGTCACGAAGAGTGGGAATTGCTGCCTGGTGCAGACTTCATAGGCTTCCGTCGTAGACGTGAAGGCTGTAACCTTTTTAAGGCCGCAGGCATTAAGCGCACCCATCCACATCGTGATTTCCGCTTGGGTATGCATTACGAGGGCCACCGGGGAGGAAGCTTGAATCATGGATGAGCCTTTCGCAAACGACTTTTAACAATAAAGAGAGTGTTACTAAAATAGCACTTCCAGGCGAGGCGGGGGATAAATAAAATTTTAGAGAAGCGAGGCGGGATGCGATGGCGGCGGGTTTCAGGGCAGGCTTTCTTCTTCGGGCTGGGAGTCGCTCCCCACATCTGGAAAGCTCAGGTGCAATTGTGCGTAGCGGATTTCATGGTCGGCTTTGCTGTGGAGAGTGACGAGAAAGGCCTTATGTTCGCCATCGCGGAAGCCCTCAAGAGCTTCGATCGAAATCCCAAGATCATCGGGATCGTCCTCGCTGCTATCTCATTTTACGGCGGAAGCGGCCCAGGGACTGGAGCAAACGAGGAAAGTGAATGTGAAACCCAGAAAAAGGTTCGGGAAGATTTTGAGGCCTGTTAAGATTGACATGGTAACTCCAAAGCGCTAAAGCTGAAAACTCATCGGGGGTTCAAAGGCTATCCTTACACAGAGAGTGCTAGCTGCATTTTCTTAAAATTTCCGATGTGTTACGATTTGGCTCGAGAGAGAATGTGGGAGAAACGGAGATGTGTTTTCCACAACTGTTGGCTTTTTCTCACGGAGACTTTGTGGAGAAAACTTACCATCGCTATTTTCAATTTTTAGAGTGGTTTGAAGCTCAGCGCCATTCCGATATACCTCTGGCTGTCGACAGCGGGAATCTCCTGGTCGATGCAGAATCCAATTCTTCAGCATCGCTTGTCTGCCGCCTCCCGCTCATTTTAAGACAGGATAAAATTCATAGCATCACCAGCCTGCAGGAGGACATTGCCAATCCGGGGCACTATGCTCTTATTCTCATTCAAGCTGGTCGCGCGTCCATCGCTGTTGCCCTGGAAGATGAGATTATCTACTCAAAGCAGATTCAAAAATATATGGTTCGCGCCACGCAGGGAAAATCGCAGTTGAGCTATCTTAACCAAAAAGGAAAGTCGCGTCTGGGTTCGCGTATTCGACTCAGGCAGTCAGCGGAATTTTTTGCAGAGATCGATGCGAAGCTTAAACTCCTCAATCAGGAATATGATTTGAAGCAGCTCTTTCTGAGTTGTTCACCTAAGCTGAAGGGATTTTGGTATCAAGCCTCCTCCACCAAAGTCTTCGATAAAAAAGACCCGCGCTGGCGCCGAATTCCGTTTATGGTCAGGCCACCCGGACAAGTCGAGATGTTTCGTATACATAAGCTTTTATGCCGGTCCACATTGATTTATTCGAATCTGTTGCCGATATAGTATCTGATAGAAAAATCAGTTAAGCTTTTTACCGATGGTAATAATTTGGCACAAGCTCCGCGCCGGACAGTCACAGCGAGACTTCAACGATTTTCGATCGATACACCTCTGAGTGTCATCGCGAAGAACACTCGATCCCGTCGCACCTGTTTCTGGTTTAACCTTTTGAATGTGAGTGGCTCAGGCGTCGGCATTTCTTACGTTGGAAATGGATTCATTCCCTTCGCTATCGGTGACGTTCTGCAACTCACTATCGATCTCTCAAGCGTTATATTTGCTCGACCCATCCATCTGACTGTAGTCGTCCGTCGCAAAACGGAGCGTACTATCAAGCATGGCGACAGCCTGGTGAGCGAACTCTTTCTCGGTGCCGAAATACTTGCCAGTGATGAACTTCATAAATCAGTTTGGCTAGAGGGCCTTTCGACTCTCGGGGATCCTTTTCAACAGGACAATATCGTGCCGAAAAAAAAGGCCTAAGACTATTCCTCATCTCTTCAACTCTCTCTCTCCCTCCCTCCCTCCCTCTCTCTCTCTCTCTCTCTCTCTCTCTCTCTCCTCGAAGAAGACGGGAAACGCCCAGAAGCTATGGATCTGAGCTTTGTGTCCTGGAACATACTGCCTGGGAATATTCCCCAGCAAACTCCTCCAAATACTTTCAGATCTGAGCTGCCAATCAGAATGTTGAGACGACGCCCACGACACCTTCAGGCGTTTCACGAGGCTTCTGTTTGGGAACAGGTCACCGGTATGGCGACAGTGGAGACATCTGATAATAGCTTCCGCCTGAAAACGAAATAATTCACTCCGCGTCAATGTAGACGCAATAAATATCTTGTTCCCTGCAAGATTTCTGAGATCCCTGTGTCCCTTGAATTGAGCTTCGCCACGAACAGAAGCTCTCACAGCAAGAGGAAGTCCCTT